>JBKBTB010000164.1:0-4101 GCA_046291015.1 Exilispira sp.
TTCTTTTAATTTCAATATACCATCTATACTATTATGATCAGTAATTGTTACATAATCCATTCCGACACTTTTTGCAAATTTGTAAATTTCAAAAGGATCGACATAAGACTCTCTTGTTCCGATTGTTTTTAGTATCCAGTTGGATGGCCTTTGTGAAAAGCATGAGTGAACATGCATATCTGCTTTTTTTAATTTCTTATTTTGCATTTTTTACCTCATATTTTTTATAAAAAATACAATTTCTTCACAATAAAAATTTCATTTAATCCACTTAATTTTAAATCCTACTTAATATAATTTAGTTAAATGTAAACTAGTTAAATATAATTTAATTAAATATAATTTAGATAAGTAAAATTTATATTTGTAAAATCTATATAAGCAAACTTTATATAAGAACTTCACTGACATTAGTTCTAATCCCCATAGCAAAATAATTAAACATCTCTTTAACTTTTGGATTATCATAATAAATATTTCTTAGATCAAAAAGATTATTTTCTTTCATTAGCTGCTGCATCATTTCAAAATCAATATTCTTAAATTGCTGCCAATCTGTTGCTATGATACAGGCTTCAGAATCTTTAAGACTATCATATACATCTTCACAAAATTTTATATTTTTTTCACCAAAAAAAATAGATCTGGCTTTTGGTATTCCCTTAAAGCAATATGCCTGAATAATTGCCTTTGCAGCTATTAATTCCTTTATAATATAGATAGAAGGGGATTCTCTTATGTCATCTGTATTGGGTTTAAAAGTTAAACCAAGAACTGTTAATGTTTTCCCTTCAATTGGTCTCATGGTATTAATTATTTTGTTTACAGAATACTTAATCTGATCTTCATTTGCTTTTATTGCTGACTCAACAATTTTTAATGTTATCCTATTTTCTTTCGCAAAGTAATATAATGCTTTTGTATCTTTTGGAAAACAGCTACCACCATAACCTGGACCTGCTTCTAAAAATTTTTCACCAATTCTTTTATCAAGACCCATTCCTTTTGAAATATCTTTTATATTCGCACCAACTTTTTCAGAAACTCTTGATAATTCATTTATAAAACTAATTTTAGTTGCTAAAAAGGCATTTGAACTTAGTTTAATTAATTCTGAACTTTCATGATTCGTAAACAATATTGGGAAATCTTTATCAATGAAAAATTTATATAATTCTTTCATCGCAAGTTTTGCTTTTTCATTGTTTGTCCCAATAATAATTCTATCCGGATAAAAAAAATCAAAGATTGCATTGCCTTCTCTTAAAAATTCTGGATTTGAAACAACATCAAAATCAAAATTTTTACCTGAGAGTTCCAATTGATTTTTAAGAAATTCAATGGCTTTTTTGCATGTTTTTGGAGGAACTGTTGATTTTATAATAATTATTTTATAATTATTCATATATCTTGCAATATCTTGAAGGCAATTAAAAAGATATTCCAAATTGGCTGTTCCATCTTCATTTGATGGAGTTTGGACAGCTATAAATAAGTATTCTGATTTTTCTATAAGATCTTTTATTGAATCTGTAAAAATAAGATTCTTTTCTTTTAAGTTTATATCTAAAAGTAGCTGCAAATTTTCCTCATAGATAGGAAGATACCCCTTTTTTAATTTTTCAATTTTATTGGAATCTATATCACAACATATAACTTTATTTCCAATCTCTGCAAATCCCACCGCTGTTATCAAACCAACATAACCAGCTCCAACTACACCGATTTTTTTAGGTTTATACATCTCTTTCCCCCAAAAATTTTTACAACTTATATTTAATCAGCAAATATTAAAAAATTATTAAAATAAGATTAAATTAAAATTCATTCTGTTAAGATAATATTAACAGAATTAATTATTAGATTTACAATTTTGGTTTTTAACATATTTATTATCCATAATTTGTTTAATACTATGTTACGAAGTTACATATTCTGTTTAGATGCTATACATGATGTTAATATATTTTAACTGATTTATCTAATTATAAATTTTACTATCATAATTTTTACCTATGAAATTTTTTATATTTATAATTTTTTGTTTTTACAATTTTCTTATATTTATAATTTCCTATATTTATAATTTTCTATCTTTGCAATTTTTTTTATATTTATAATTTTCTATATTTATAATTTTCTATATTTATAATTTTTGTCTTTGTAATTTTTTTTGGTTTTATAAATATTTTATTTATTAAAAAATTTAATTTGATTAATCAAAAATTTAGTATTTTATATAGTAAATTAAATGTTTTAATTGTTTAAGTCCTTTCAGTTAGTCACTTAAAAAGCATAAAAATAAAAAGGGGTAAAGATGAAAACAAAAAGATTTCTTCTATCAGTTTCTGCATATTTTTTTCTCTTTTTTTTATTACTAATTTCATTTTCAGCACAAAATATTTTTGCGCAAACAAATCAGCAAATTACAGTTGGTATTGAATCAACCACAATTTTCAGCCTTTTTACTGGTTATTACACAAAATTAAATTCAAGCTATGATCTGCAGGTTTACAATTCACTTTATTCTTCATTAAAACATTTTCACATTACTCCATACCTTTTATTTAATTATCAGGACCTTTTAATTAAATTTATTTTAAATTACTGGGAAAATGATGATCTTAATCTTATGCCGATTGATGCAAGCCCGCAATACCTTGCAGTCTCATCCGATCTCATTTATTCAGGTAAATCATTTGATCTTGGTATTAATCAAGTTCTTTTATTTTCAATAAATCCAGGGCAAACAACCAGTGGAATAAAATTTACTGATGCCACATATCAGCTTGAGGACTTTTATTTTACAATAAAAAACATTTTTTCAATAATAGATATAACAACGGGTTATTCTGCAGCTCATTTCCCGGTTCCACTTTTTAGATCGGTTGGACCAAATTCAGCAAATAATAGTTATATTATTGATCCACTTTCAAATAATCTTTATAGCTTATTTTTATCTGTAGAAAATCAATTAAAAGGTAGATTTATTGGATGGGTATTTAATGGTGTAAATCAGACTAATTATATAGATATTTTAATAACAACCAGATTTTTTGGTTTCAAACTTGATCTTGATTTTTCCATACCATATAGTCAGAATGCTAATTTTAATGGTGTCTCATTTGAAGATTACTTAAAAGATGGTCTTTTTAAGTTCCATATTGGCTACAGCAATGATTCTATTGGAAATTTTAACTTTTATTTTCAGCCATATATCGAACAGAACAAATATTATAGAACAGGCATGATTATTTATACATATCATTTAGAAAAGGGGGAAGATTTATCCAGTTACTTTTTTGCCTTAGACTATATGCCAAAACTATCTTTTTTGAAAGATTTAACTTTAGTTATTTCATTTGATGGATGGTTTGATAAAGAGAAGGATCTAAGGACTTCTTCAAGAACTGGAAGTGGAACTGTTTCTGATCCCTATGTTTATGCTTTCGTTACTGCAAACAAATTTAGTATTGGTTTTGATGGAAGATATAAACTTGATATTCTTTTAAAGGGACTTTCAATTGATGCTCTTTTTATTTACTTTCCTGTATCAAAAATTAGTTATTCGGTAACCAATGCTGGTGGAACTGCATGGACCGATTATATTGCAACATTACAATCCAATACAAATAATCTTATTTTATCAAGTTATACCGAAGAAAATTATGTAAGATACTCATTTTATACCTTTTTTGGTTATTTTTACAAGATGAAAGCATTTTTTGGAGTTAGTTATCAGTTTTCAAGTTTTATAGCTGGTCTTGGATTTGAATATATAAATTTTTTTGGTAATGTTTCGAACTATTTAGATTTTACTAATAGTAACACTAAATTTCCGGGAAGAACTGATCCTAAAACCCCTTATGGATTTTTTGATAGGATCAATATTCCTGTAAAAGTTTTTTATACATTAGATTCTAATCTTATTTTTGGAATTCAACTTAATATATTTTTTTACCCGGGATTTCCAGATGCAACAGAACTTGGTTATGCTAATTTTACACAGACAAATGGAACTGTTGTTTCAGCAGAAGAGCAGTATAAACTTGATGTTATCAATCTACCGACTTATCAGTTAAACTTTATATTTCAGATAAT
>JBKBTB010000165.1:0-4085 GCA_046291015.1 Exilispira sp.
GAAAGACTTTTCCAATATTGTTGAAATGTTTTCCTTTTTTAATTTTACACCAATTTCTGCATATACACAGGAGTATTATGAAAACAAATTGATTTCTGTATTAGAGGAAATTGAAAATGATATATTGGATAATCTTTCCAATATAGAAAAAAGGGATATAGTAACAATTAATAATTATGAGATTCAGACTCTAATTGTAAATGGAATAGATATTACAAATGATTTTTCTTTTGTTCAAAATCTAAAGGATAAATTCAATTCAGACTTTTCAATACTTCAACTTTCAGGTTCTGGTGAGCTTGTAAGAGTTAATACAACGGTAAGTGATTCCGATGGCAATTCTATAAGGGGAACTACATTATACAAGAAATCAATATTCTATTCGACTATTATTGAAGAAGCCAAAGATTATATAGGATTTCAAAGAGCATTTGATAAAACCTTTTTTACCATCTTTAGACCATATTTTTCAGAAGAAAAAGAATTCTTATTCTGTATTTCATTTGGTTATGAGATTGAAGAATTAATCGAAGAAAAAGAAAATAATAATATCGATAAAATTGAGAATTCAAATGAAATAATAAAAGCTGATGTTGATAAAAATGATGAAAATTTAAATGAATTAATAACAGATGAAACAAAAGATAAAAATTATGATAAAGATGAGAATGAAGTTAAAGAAATAAAAGAAATTTAAAAAAATTTGTTGAAAATATAAAAATTTTAGTAAATTATTAATTTTAAAAAAGGAGATTTTCAGTTATTTAATTATTATAATACAGCTTTTTATGCCATAAGAAGGCTGTTTCTATTATATCAAAAAGATTATATTTTGTCTGCCAGCCTAAATATTTTTTAATCTTATCTGAAGAAGCAACCAGAATTGGTGGATCACCTTCTCTTCTTTTACCAATTTTATAATTAACCTTTGTTTTTGTTACTTTTTCTACTGCTTCTACAATCTGCTTTACAGAATAACCAGCCATGGAACCAAGATTAAAAATATCGGATTTTCCACCATCAACAAGATATTCCATCGCTAAAAGATGTGCATATGCTAAATCTTCAACATGAATATAATCTCTTATACAGGTGCCATCAGATGTTGGATAATCATCTCCATAAATAGTAAAAAATTCGCTTCTTTTTAAAACAACATCTAAAATTCTCGGGATTATATGTGTTTCTGGATTATGAGCTTCTCCAGTTTCTAGAGAATGTATGGCTCCACTTGCATTAAAATACCTTAATGAAATACTTTTGATCAAATTTTGATTATCAAGATCTTTTAAGATCTGTTCTATCATATTTTTCGATCTTCCATATGGGTTTATTGGATCTGTTTTTGTATCTTCTGTTATCGGGTATTTATCCGGAATACCATAAACTGCAGCTGTTGATGAAAAAATGAAATATTTCACTTTACCATCGATACAGGCTTTCAAAAGATTAATTGTCTTTGCCGTATTATTTTCATAATATTTTAGCGGATCTCTAACTGATTCGCCAACTTCTATAAAAGCAGAAAAATGAAAAACAACATCGATTTTTAATTTGCAAATTAAGTTTAAAATATTTTGATAATCAGATATATCATATGTATATAAATCAAAATCTTTTACATATTCTTTATGTCCTTTAGATAGATTATCAACAATATATGGATTATAACCATTTTTACGAAGATAATGACAAAAAGTACTACCAATATAACCAGCACCACCACAAACTAATATATTTACATCTTTTTTCATATATATATTCCTTAAAATAAATTTGCCTGAAGAACAGTAGAAATATAAATATTAGATTCTTTTGATTTCAATATAAAATTTTTATAATTATTTATTGATTCATTTTTACAAGATAAAATTCTACCCTTCTATTTCTTCTTCTACCCTCTTCAGTATCATTTGAATCTATAGGATTTGCGATCCCCATACCTTTATATTCAAGTCTTGATTTAGGAATATCATTTTTGATAAGATAATCATAAACAGCCTTAGCCCTTCTTTCAGATAGAATAAGGTTATAATTTGGATCACCAGTGGAATCTGTAAAACCAATTATTATTATTTTATAATCTGGAAATTTTAACAATTTTTTTATAAGAAGATCAAGTATCTTATAATTAGATTTTTTAAGAACTGCGGAATTCAAGTCAAATTCTATTGAGTTTATAATAATTTTATACCCAAGATCAGTTTTCATCACCAATATATCCACTGTAAAATTTTGACTTACATTTATTTCATTTCCAACTTTATCTATTGCTGTAAATACTAACTGGTAATCGGTTGCAGAATCAACTAACAAATCAGGTTCATCCCCTTTCCCATCCCATTGAAGTTGATTAATAATATTTTTTCCATAGGGTTTACTAACTTGAAATACCTTGAATGGTTTAACCGATTTTTTTCCATCTTCAAATAATCTATATATTCTTATGGTATATGATTCTATATCAGAAAAATCATTTAATGAATATGTTATATAAAGGGTATCCTTTTCGCCATCATTGTCTGGCGAAAAAAGTTCTGGTTTTATTACCAGGTCTAATTTCGGTGGGGTTTTATCAACAGCAACTTCAATCTCTGCAGAATCTTGAATTCCAGAGCTATAACTTAATATTGCATAGATCTTGTAAATACCATCTTCCAGTTTATTTCCTGTAAATAAAAAGCTATTTGCATTTAATGGTATTTCTATACTTGTTATTGCTTTATTATCATAATTTTTTATTACAATTTTCTTCGATATAAGTTTGTCAAGAGTTTTAGTACCATCATTTACTATTGTTATTTCAGTTTCATCAAATAGGTTATCATTATTGGGTGAAATGGTATCATATTTAGATAAAAGCTTTATTTTAGGAGTATTTTGAATCAGGTAAAAAAGGAATGGTTTTTCAGATTTGTTTCCTGCAAGATCATATGAAATTAGAATAAGATTGTATTCTCCTTCAGGTAAAGCTTTATCATTTATTTTACCATTCCACTGGATTTTACCATTTTCAACTTCAATATTTTTTTCTATAATTTTAACTTTTTTTTGATCAACTATTGAATAGGTTGATGATAAAATCTTTTCAGATATATTGTAATTAAAAGAAATTATATTTGAAAAAGGTTCTTTATTGGTAAAATATGGGTTTTCTGATGTAATTTCGATGTTTGGAGCTGTTAAATCTACCATTATGCTCCTTTTCAATGATATTGGTGAATTACCGTTATTGTAAAAGACTTTTATGTAATAAAAATATTGTCCTTCATCTAATTTTTCACTAAATTGAATATTTTGAATAAATTTTGTAAAATTCTTTGAATAGACTATCTTACCTTTTGAATCTTCTATAAATAAATCCATTGATATAACATTTTCACTATTTTCAGCAAGACATGAAAAATTAATTATATCATTTCTACTATCATTATTTGGTGAATAGTAGTAAATATCAGAATTTACCGAAACTTCCTCTGCTTTTTTAGCAAGGCTAATTTTTTGAGATTGAATCTTTCCAGTATTCCCAGCAAGATCTATAGCCTTAACTTCAAGATAGTATTGACCCTGCTTCAAATCATTGCCAGAAGAATCCTTACCATCCCATATGAATTTTCCATTTTTAATTGAATCAACAGGAAATAAATATTTTTGCCCATCTTCCGATATTATCCCGATTTCTACTATTTTAGATGTATCATCATTTTCAAGCTCAAATGTAACTGTATCCTGAACACCATCATCATTTGGGGAAAATGCTAAATATTGCTCTTTTATCTCTATTTGCGGTAAAATAGAATCTTTTATTATTATTATCTCATTGGATTTAGGTTCGTTTCCATTATAGTATTTAGTTAATGCTATTACAGAATAAATCCCGTCTTCGACTATTTTATTGTCATTATCTATACCATTCCATTTAAAATTTTTGGGTATATTTTCTTTATATTCCTTTGTAAAAATAATTTTACCATCCTTATCCTTAATAACTATAAGAAGGTTTTGTAAATCTTCGGTAGAAGAAATATCTATTGTAAATTCAACTTCAGTCTTATTGGAAATCTTATTTGATGAAAAGTATTGAT
>JBKBTB010000166.1:0-4077 GCA_046291015.1 Exilispira sp.
TAAAATTGATTATTTAACTTTATATTTTGTATAAAAAAATTAAATTACTTTTCATTTTATAATTTTAAATTTTAAATAAACTATTTCGAAAGCCTTTTTGAAAGCAAGATTAATATTGTAAAATTTATTGGAATAATTCAAATTTATACTAAATATTTGAAAATATAAATTATTATAGATTGGTATCTTATTATTTTTCTCGTATTTTTGAATAGTTATTATTTTCCTACCTAATTTTTTGCAGGGTGTAAAAATTAATCTTTCCCTTTTATCTTTCTTAAATGAAAATCCAAATAATCTACAAATTGATGGTCTTATGCTATAAATAGAACAACCCCAATCGTTTTTTATATCTTCCCTGTAAAAAATGCATTTATCATAATACCTTTCATAAAATAATTCTTCCTTTACTTTATTTAATATTGATATATCAATTTTTTGAATTTCTAAAAATTCTTTATTTTTTCCATTTTCAAATATTAGTTTATAAAACAATATTGCCGAAGGAAGCATCTCAAAAATTGTAGATTGAATATTTTCTACATCTGTATTACAACAAAAACTGCAAAAATCTGGACAATTTATTAAAAATTCTCTTTTAAGAAATGAAAAGTATTCTTCCCATTCTTTATATATTTCAAATAGCAAATTAAGATTTTCGAACAAATCTAAGTTTAATTCCCTTAATATATCCATAATTTCATTATTTTTACCAAAAAATTTTTAAGTTTAAAATTTATTTAATAAGATTTTTAAATTTTTCAACTTTATTGATACTAATAATTCAATTAAATTGCAAATAATTATACTTGACTTTAATTATTTTTAGTATAGCTAAAAGCAATAAAATTTATAGGGTTTACATATGGCTGAAATTAAAAAAGTAGCATATACATTTGATGATGTTTTACTCATTCCTCAAAAATCTGAAATATTACCTAAGGATGTTGATGTATCTACTATTCTATCTGATAAAATTAAACTCAATATACCATTAATTTCTGCTGGAATGGATACAGTTACAGAAGCAAAACTTGCGATAGCAATTGCCCGGGAAGGTGGTATCGGTGTTATACATAAAAACATGCCTGCTGAATTGCAGGCTGAAGAAGTGGACAAAGTTAAAAGATGGGAACATGGTGTTATAACTGATCCATTTTATTTAAATCCAGAAAACACAGTTTTTGAAGCAATTAAATTGATGGAAAAATATAAAATATCAGGTATTCCAATAGTTGAAAATGATAAACTTGTTGGAATAATAACAAATAGGGACATTAGATTTGAAAATGATTATACAAAACCAATCAAAGAATTAATGACAAAAGAAAATCTTATCACTGCAAGTGTTGGAACAACCCTTTATGAAGCTCAGGAGATACTTAAAAAGCATAAAATTGAAAAGCTACCTCTTGTTGATTCGAATGGTTCATTGAAAGGATTAATTACAATTAAAGATATTGAAAAAAGTATAAAATATCCAAATGCTGCAAAGGATAAAAGCGGTAGGCTACTTGTTGCAGCAGCTGTTGGTATTAGTAATGATCTTGAAAAAAGAGTAGAACTTTTAGTTAACGCAAAAGTTGATTGTATAGTAATAGATTCCGCTCATGGTCATTCAAAAAGTGTTCTTATTGCTATTGAAAAAATCAAAACAAAATATCCAGATTTAAATATAGTTGGTGGCAATGTCGCTACAAAAGAAGGAGTTAAAGATATAATATTAGCTGGCGCGGATATCATTAAAGTTGGTATTGGCCCTGGTTCTATATGCACCACAAGGGTTATAGCCGGAGTCGGTGTTCCTCAATTTACAGCAATTTGTGATTGTGCCGAGGAAGCTGAAAAATATGGCAAAGCTATTATTGCTGATGGAGGGATTAAATATTCTGGAGATATTGTTAAAGCCATTGGAGCGGGAGCAAAAGCTGTAATGATCGGATCTTTATTTGCTGGATGCGAAGAATCACCTGGTGAAGAGGAAATTTATCAAGGCAGGAGATTTAAAGTTTACAGGGGAATGGGTTCAATCGGGGCAATGCAAAAAGGTTCTTCTGATAGATATTTTCAAAGTGAATCAACAAAACTTGTACCAGAAGGTGTAGAGGGAAGGGTCCCCTATAAAGGTTCTATTTCTGATGTTATCTTTCAATTAATTGGTGGACTTAGAGCTGGCATGGGGTATTGCGGAACTAAAAATATAGAAGAGCTTCGAAAAAATGCAAAATTTGTTATCCAAACTGCAAATGGCCTTCGGGAAAGTCATCCTCATGATATACAGATTATTAAGGAATCTCCTAATTATTCTCCTAACCAATTTTAGTTTTAAAATTATTTTAAGGATAACTGATGAATCTGGAAAAAGTTATTGTTATTGATTTTGGTGGTCAGTATAGTCAGCTTATAGCAAGAAGGATTAGAGAAGCAAATGTCTATTCGCAAATTTTACCATTTAATACTCCAGTTGAAAAAATTATCGATGAAAATCCTGTTGCTATAATATTTTCTGGCGGTCCCTCAAGTGTTTATGAAAAAAATTCTCCAGCAATTGATTCTAAAATATTTGATTTCAATATTCCTATTCTTGGTATTTGTTATGGTGCGCAGCTTATAGCTAAAATTTTAGGCGGTAATGTTAAAAAATCTGATACAAAAGAATATGGCAAAGTTAGTATAAATATTAAACAATCTACTATTTTCGAAAATATACCTTCTGTATTTAATGTCTGGATGAGTCATACCGACTTTGTAGAAATATTACCACAAAATTTTATTAATACATCCTTTACTGATTACTGTCCTAACTCCTCTTTTGAAGACAAAAAAAGAAATATTTATGCCCTTCAATTTCATCCAGAGGTTTATCATACAGAATATGGTTTTGAAATAATTAAAAATTTTCTTTACAAAGTTGCAAAATGTAGTGGTAACTGGTCAATAGATTCATACTTAGAAGATCAAATTCAAATTATAAAAGATGAAGTTAAAGATGAAAAGGTTATCTGTGCTTTATCTGGTGGAGTTGATTCTACTGTGGCTGCAAATCTTGTTGCCAAAGCAATTGGTAATAATTTAATCTGTATTTTTGTTGATCACGGACTTTTAAGAAAAGGGGAAAAGGAAGAAATTCATAAAAATTTCTCAAATAGAAAAGATTTAAATTTTTTATCTATCGACGCAAAAGAGATATTTTTAAAAAAATTAAAAAATATTTCTGATCCAGAAAAAAAAAGAAAAATAATTGGTAAAACATTTATAGAAATATTTAACAATGAAGCAAAAAAGCTTAAAGGCATAAAATATCTTGTTCAGGGAACAATCTATCCTGACATAGTTGAAAGTGGCACAAATACAAGCGCTACTATCAAAAGCCATCATAATGTAGGTGGATTACCCGAAAAATTAAATTTCAAATTAATAGAACCCTTAAAATATCTTTTTAAAGATGAAGTGAGAATTCTTGGAAAAAAATTAAACCTTGCAGATGAATTTGTTTATCGTCAACCTTTTCCAGGTCCTGGACTTGCAATAAGAATAATTGGTAAAATTAATGAAACAAGACTTAATATATTAAAAGAAGCAGATTATATTCTAAGAGACGAGATAAAAAAAGCAAATTTAGATAGCAAAATATGGCAGTATTTCGCAGTTTTAACTGGCATAAAAACTGTTGGAGTAATGGGTGATAATAGAACTTATAGCGAACTTGTTGCCATAAGAGCTGTCGAAAGTGTAGATGGAATGACTGCTGATTGGTATAAAATACCTTATGATATTTTAGAAAAAATATCACGAAGAATTGTCAATCAGGTACCCGGTATTAATAGAGTAGTATTTGATATTACTTCAAAACCACCATCCACAATTGAATGGGAATAAAATCAAAAAAAATAAAATTTATAAATGAGTGATTTTTTAACTCATATAAAAAATCTTTTACCAGAAAATGAAGTTAGTAATTTTATCAATTGCTGCCAGATGCAGCATAGAAAATCAATAAGATTTTTTAGCAGAACAAAAGAATATAAGAAAGAAATTGGATATCAGGATGATTTTTATAAAATCGAAGAAAAAGTT
>JBKBTB010000167.1:0-4045 GCA_046291015.1 Exilispira sp.
AACTACTTTAATATTTATTATTGTTGGTATAATAATAATGAATACTTTGATAATAAATGTAAATGAAAGGTATTATGAAATAGGAACGATGCGTGCTATTGGAGCAAGTAAAGCATTTATTAGAAATATGTTTATATCAGAATCTCTTATGGTTAATCTAACTGGATTCATAGCTGGAGTTATAATCAGTCTTCCATTTATATTGTATTTTCAAAAGTTTGGTCTAACTATTCCTAAGATGGTTGCTGAAGTTTTACTTGGTGGTGGTAAATTATACCTTATATTTTCATTTTCTTCTATAATAATGGGTTTTATTCTTATTTTGTTAGTATCTATTGCTGCGACTTACTACCCTATAAGGCTTGCAACTAAAATTCCACCTGTTAAAGCAATGTCTGAAAAGCTTTAGCCTATAAAAAAATAAAAAAGAAAAATAGTTATTTAAATAAAACAAAGAACCCAAAAAAAGCATTTAAGTATAAAAATTAATATGGTTTTATTAAATATAATATAACTTTGGAGAATAATATGAATATGATCATACCTCAGATTGCTTTTCGAAATATATTTAGAGATAAGAAGAGAACATTTTCACTTGGTATAACTTACACAATAGTAGCAATTATTTTAATGTTACTTCTTTCTTTTACAAATGGTGTTGTTATAAACTTTGGAAACAATCTTTCTAAATCTTTTGTTGGGCATTTAAATATTTATGGGCAATATAAGGAAAATGGAAAGATTTATGATATAATTCCTGATTACATAAAGATTGAAAAAATAGTTAAGCAAACATTTTCATCAAAAACAGAAATATATCCAAGAATCTCGATGTTCAGTAGAATTTCAAATATGGGTTATACAAAATCATCAAATATAACCGGTGTTATTATTGAAAGAGAAAGAGATTCTATAAAATCACAGATTAAAATTATAAATGGTAATTTTGAAGATTTTGTAAATGAAAAAACAGCCGTATTAATTCCACAGGATCTTGCAGATTATTTTGAATTTACTGTTAATGATGAATTTATGGTCTCTACAAAGACAATATATGGAGCCTATAATACTGCAACTTTTATAATCAAAGGGATATATAAAAACACAAATCCTTTTTCACAAAATATGATTTATTCACATTTTGAATATTTGCAAAATATAATGCTCTTTCCAGAAAATTCCGCTTCAACTCTTCTTATATTTACAGAGTCAATAAAAGGAGCTGATGATAAAAGAATGATTTTAATTAAAGAGCTTTCAAAAGATCCTGTATATATGGTAGAAAAGCCAGTACTCCAGAGGCAGGAAGGTGGATTTCGAATGAGTGGTAACTCAAAATCAAAAAAAATATTTTTAGAAAGTCCAATTTATAAAATACATCTTACAATATTTACTCTTGAAGAAATACTTTCTGCACTTAATCAGATGATAGACAGTGTTAGAATTTTTGCATATATCATTACTATTGTTATGCTTTTGATTATCGGAATATCGCTATATGTAAATATTAGAATGACAATAAATGACCAGATGAGGGAAATTGGAACGATGAGAACAATAGGTCTTTCTTCGAAAAAGGTAGTTTCTTTATATATATATGAGAACATATTTTTAGCTATTATTTTTACAATTGCCGGAATTTTAATTTCATTGTTTTTGATACTTTTATCTGGTAATTTTATAACATTCAATCCTCCGATTGAAATAAGCTTTTTGTTTGATAAAGGTCATCTTGTCCTTGTGCCAAAAATATCAGAAATTCTTGGTATTTTACTTGTTCTTGCCATATTTTCTGCAATCTTTTCATATATACCATCAAGATATGCTGGCAAAATTAAACCAATTGATGCCCTTAATGCAATTCATTAATTTGGTATAATGATTTTTTACTTTTATATCAAAAGTTATATAGTAAAATATATTATAAAAATATATGGTAAAATTATATAAAAAATAAAAAAAAAGTGTATATAAAGTGTATATTTTTAATGGAGGATTTTTATGAATAAAAAATTGAATCTTCTTTTTATTTTTCTTATAATATTTGCATTTATCCTTTTATTTTACGGCTTTCAAGAAAAAAATGATCCAAAAGCAGAAGAAATAATAAATAAAATGGAAAGTATAACAAATATTGAAAATACTGATGTTACTGCAACAATTCTTTTTTTACAGCAAAAAACTGGAGAACCAGATAAAATTTATAAGGCAAGATATTATAGAAGGGATAGGGATAATGCATTTGTAATAATTTTTCTGGAACCAGAAAGTGAAAAGGGTAAAGGTTATTTAAGGCTTGAAGATAATCTTTATATGTATATGCCTTCAACAAGAGAATTCATACATAAAAATAGAAAAGAAAATGTTGGATCGACTGATGCAAAGGCTGAAGACTTCGAGAAGAAAAAAACACTTGAACTATATTATGTAAAAATGTTGCCAAATGCCATTGTAAATAAGGCTGATTGTTATGTTATAGAACTTATAGCAAAGCAACAAGATGTTTCTTATCCTTTACAAAAGTGGTATATAAGAGTTTCAGATTATCTTACTCTTAAACAGGAGGCATTTTCACTTTCAAAAACTCTAATGCAGGTTACTTATTATGTTAAATACATACCTATAAAGGGTGGGAAGATGTTTTTAACTAAATTTATGACGGATAACAAGATTGAATCAAGTAGAACATGGGTTACAATCGATGAATCAACACTTTCTTTTGCTCCAATTCCAGATTATGTCTTTACCAAAGCATTTTTAGAGCAACAGTCAAAACAGTAAAGATTTCATTAAAAAAATTAAAATTGAAATAAAAATAAAAAATAAAATTAATATATTTTAATAATATTAAAGATAATTTGATTTTAAAAATAATCAAAAAAAATAAAAATAAGTAAAACTTCTTTTCTGGAGATTATGATGGAAAATAAAAAAAGATTAACTTTTACTATATTGTTTCTAATAATTTTCTCTATTATTTTTTTGCCTGGCTTTAGTGCTTCTAAAATTATTTTAGCTCAGGATAGCGGGGAAGATGATATATTTGATGAAGGGAATTTTGATCAAACAATTAATCAGGCATCAAAAAAGATCAGCACATTACAGGTACTTTTTGGAGGCTCAATTCAATTTTCGAGTCTATTAAATTTCCCTTCAACATTTGATCAATATTATAATGTCTGGAATTTAGGCGGTATAGGATACTTAACAATAATTTATGAACCATATGCTAAATTTTTTCTTTCTGAAAGTTTTTCACATAATCTTGCAGCTTTTTCGGATCCTGCTATTGATTTAAACTCATCAAATTTATCTTTATCTAATCTGAATGACTCATTTAATCTACTGGAGATTTTTTTTGATCTTTCAATAAACAATATTTTATTTTTAAGAATAGGAAAACAGGTAATTCATTGGGGAGCAGGGACCATATGGACCCCATCAGATTTTATAAATCTTACAAAATATAATCCACTGGATTCTATGGATACAAGAGAGGGGAAAAATGGTGTCAGAGTTCATCTTCCTGTTAAAAAATTTAATTTATTCTTATTTTTTGATTTTTTTAACACAGCCCCAATGAATGATAATCAGATAGTTAATTTTATTGATGCGACATCTATCGGTATGAGGGTAGATTATACGATAAAAGATTTTGAATTTGCATTCACAACATATCTTACAAAAGATGAATATGCAAAATTTGGTTTTGACTTTTCAGGATATTTATTCGGCTTTGGGATATGGGGAGAAGCTGCATTTTCAATGAAAGGATATACTGAAAAGGTAGTAGATTATATAGTCTTTGGAACAAATTTTATACCTCAATATGCTTATAATGATAATGCTGTTTTTTCAGTTACAATAGGCATATCTAAGATTTTTGGAGATAAGAAAGATTATTCCTTTGAATTCGATTTTTTCTATAATTCAGACGGATATCTGCTTGATGGAACAGAAAAAACTGAAAATATTTATAAACTTGCTATAGCAGGGGCATTGGTCGGAAAAGGCTCGCTTTTATATATTGCTAAATATTATATCT
>JBKBTB010000168.1:0-4044 GCA_046291015.1 Exilispira sp.
TATTGCATTGATTCTAACAACGACTTCAATATCTCCAAAATCAAGAAAAGAAAGTGCCTGAGCTACCATAAATCTAGCCGCATCTTTTTGATATATTGATACAGAATCTTCTAAATCTAAAAGAATCCCATCTGCTCCAAAAACCATACAATTTTGAATCATTGATGGAGAATTACCCGGGACATATAGTTGACTTCTTCTTTTTAAAATCTGCTTCATTTTTATCCTCAATTTTAATGATATTATAATTTAATATTATTATAAAACTTTATCTTTTAAGAGATCTATTTAAAGCTGTCAAAGCCCTTGCTCTTAAAGCAAAGGGAAGAGCACCTCTGTCATCAACCTTTATTTTAATAGGTAGATTATCAATATTGTATGAACTTTTAAATCTTTCAACAATTTTTTCTATGTCCAGTAATATACTATCATGAAATTGTTTATCAACAGTAGAGGTTATTTCAATAATAAATTTTTCTGAAGGTTCGATATTGATAAAACAATCAGAAGATTCAAGACTACCGGCTTCTGATTTAATAAATTCCATAACTTTCCTCTTTACATGAAATTTATACTAACATACCATTTATTTTTTTTTTTTCAATATTGACAATTTACTATTTTATAAGATATTTAAAGTAAGGAAAAAATAAAGGTAAAAGAAAATGAATGAAGAAAATCTTCAGGAGTTATTAGTTTACTATTTTGAGGAGAGTAATCAGATATTAAGCCAACTTGAAAGCTTGATTTTGATTCTTGAAAAAGATTATACAAACAAAGAAGTTATAAATGAAATATTTAGAAATGTTCATACTCTAAAAGGATCTTCTGCTTCAATGGGTTTTAAAGAAATTGCCGATTTTTCGCACATTCTGGAAAACTCCTTTGATTACCTTAGAAATCTTTCAGAAATCTCTTTGAATGCAGAAATAATTGATATTATATTAGAAAGTTTAGATATTTTAAAAAATATGGTCACATTTAGAAATGAAGGTAAAATATTTCAAACAAATCTTAATGAAATTGAAAGCAAAATAGAAAGTATTCGAAATATATTGCCTTCAGCTGGAAAAGAAAATATAAAACAATTTAATAAAGAAAATAAGCAGAAAAGCGAAGATAAAGAAAATGTTGATATAGAAATAACAAAAGCTGAGCTTGAAATATTTAAAAACCAGTTAAAACCAGGTTATTATCTTTATGAGGTAATTGTAGAATTTGCCGAAGATGATCCGATGTCATCAGTTGGTCCTTTGCAGGTATATTCATCTCTAAGAGATTTAAGTATTATACTGAAAACATTTCCAACACTGGACGAAATGAACAAGGATAAATTCTTTAATTACTCCATTTATCTTATTATTTCAAAGGAAAAAGAGGATATTATAAAGAAATTTATTGAAATTACAGATATAGTTAAAAACATATCAGTAAAGCAAATTAATCTTAAAGATTTAGAATCAAAAATCAAGCCAGAAGAATTAAAAACTGATAGTTTAGAAGAAGAAAAAATAGAAGAACAAAATAAGGATGTCATTAAAGAGGGAAAGATAGCTTCTGATGATTATTTGACTAAAGATCAGTTTAAGGATATATCAAAAGCTTCAACAATACTTCGCGTAGATTCAAAACGAATAGATGAACTTTTAAATCTGGTTTCGCAAATTGTAATTAATAAAGCTGCTCTTATTGAACATACAGGTAAAATAATTAGTAATATATCTTCTTTTGATATATTAAGCTCTGATATCGCTGGTTTAATTAGCTACTTAAATACAATTTCTGAAACCGATATGAATTCTATTACTTTATCGAAAAATCAGATTCTAAAAATATTAAATATGCTTGGTCAGTCCAGTACGATTATTGATTCAATAAAGGCAAGTACAAACAATTTATCAAATGAACTTCAGGTTTATTCCAGAACCATTAACCTTCTTCAGGAAGGTGTCATGAAAATTAGAATGGTTCCAATTGAACAGATGCTTTCTAGATTTCCGAGAATTATTAGAGATTTATCGAAAAAGTTAAAAAAGGATGTTGACTTAATTATAGAAGGTGAAGATACAGAACTTGATAAAACAATTATTGAAGAATTATCGGATCCGGTTATGCATATATTAAGGAATTGCATGGATCATGGTATTGAAGAAGCTGAAAAAAGAGAAAAATTAGGTAAGAAAACAAAAGGTACAATAAAAATCTCGGCAAAGAATGAAGGTAATATTATTAAACTTATAATAGAAGATGATGGAGCCGGAATTGATATAGAAAAAATAAGAAAGAAAGCTGTTGAAAAGAAACTTATAGGTGAAAGTCGTATTCTTTCTTCTCAAGAGGCTATTGATATTCTTTTTTCTCCTGGTTTTTCAACTGCCGAAAAGGTTTCTGAAGTTTCAGGAAGAGGGGTTGGTCTTGATGTAGTTAAAAAATCGGTTGAAAACTTAAACGGTTCTGTGTCTGTAGAAAGTGAAATTAATAAATTTACAAGATTTACCATAAAAATTCCATTAACTCTTGCTATAATACAGGCTTTACTCGTTTATGTTTCCAATCAAATTTATGCAATTCCAATAAGCAATATTGTCGAAACCAAAAGAATTTCTGAAAATGAAATTATTAAAATTGAAGGGAAAGATGCAATAAAAATAAGAGATGAATATGTTTCCGTAATATTATTAAATGAAATTTTTGATCTATCAAAAGAGAGAATAAAAAATCATGGGTATCTTATCATCGTAAGTATCGGAGATAAAAAATTAGGCCTTGTAGTCGATTCATTAATTGGCAGTCAGGATATCGTTATTAAGCCATTAAAAAACTTATTTACCAGAGTTAAAGCCATTGCGGGATGTGCGATCTTAGGAGATGGTTCTATTGCTCTAATAATCGATATAAACCAATTAATTGAATCAGAAAGAAGATCGGAGATTTCAGAAGTTGATTTGAATGTAAAAAATTAATAACTTTCCATGGAGGTCCTATGAATATAGATTTTATTAATCCTTTTGTTGAAGCGTCTTATGAAATACTAAAAGAAGTTTTACAATGTGAGATAAAAAGGGAAGATATATATTTACAAAGTAGAGTTTCCAATATTAAAGGTATAGCTGCACTTATCGGTTTACTGGGTGAAGTTGAAGGAAGATTGATCCTTGATATGGATACTAAAACAGCCTTACAAATTGCAAGTAAAATGACTCAAGAAAATTTTACTCATGTTGATGATATGGTAATAAATGTTATTACAGAAATTGCAAACATGATTACTGCAAATGCAATAACCAAACTTCATAACAGAGGATACAATCTTGATCTTACTACACCATCTATAATAAAGGGGAATGATGTTGAAATTACAGATAAAGATCTTGAAGCTCTTGTCGTTCCACTAAGATTGGAATATGGACTTATAGAAATTAATGTGGCTACCAAAGAAAAATAAAAAATTGGGAAATTATTATGAAGAAAAAATTTGTTACCTTCCTTTTAGGTGATAGATTATATGGTATTGATATAATGAAAGTTAAAGGAATAGAAAAAGTTGAAAATATCTATGTTCTACCCAATGTTCCTAAAACTATTCGTGGAGTTTTTAAGCTTAGAAATGCCATAATACCAATTTTTGACTTAAAAAAAAGATTTACATTTGAAGAAGATAAGACAAATACCGATACAATTATTCTTATAAATACAAATGATATGGAAATTGCAATATTAATTGATAAAGTAAAAATGGTTTTTGAAATAGATGAATCACTTATTCAAAATCCTCCGGTATTAAATTCCGGGATTAACCGGGATTATCTTAAAGGAATTTCCAGAATTGATGATGATACTATATTAATGATTATAGATATTGACAAGCTATTTTCAAAAGAAGAATTACAATCTCTAAAAAACAACCTCTAACATTTTTTCATTACATTAAATTTTATCCGATATTATTAATAAAAATTAATCTATTGCTTTTGTTGATTTGTTGAACTATATAATTTATGTAATTGTAAATCACTAAGTTATTTAATATCATTTAATATATTA
>JBKBTB010000169.1:0-4036 GCA_046291015.1 Exilispira sp.
ATTACATTAATAAATTATTAAAAATATCTACATATTTTAATATGATAGAAGTCAAAAGTGATTCACCATATCTATTAAAATTTCTTGATTTTTATAGAAAAGATTTAAATCATTTTTTTCCTTTTTTTAATTTTAATGAAAATGATATTTTAAAAAAATCCAATATGAATTTTTATTTTATTTTAAGAGATTTAATACCAGCAGGGCTTTTAATTATAGAAAAAAATAAAGAGTATAGTTATATTCATATAGATTATGTTATTCCTGCCTTTAGAGATTTAAAAATTGCAAAATTTATATTTTTAGAAAATGGCAAATTTTTTAACGACAATGGCTTTAATAGACTAAGAACCCATGCAAGTAATAACTTACATAAATCATATCTTGAAAGAATAGGTTTTCAAAAAATTTCAAATGATGAAAGGGGAATAATTTACGAAAAGACTTTTAATTTTTAAAATTTAGATTTTAATATCTTCTTATTCTTACTATATATTCTAAAAATATGTTCTTTAATAGATTTGCTTATAATTCTAATTTTATTTTTAAATTTATATAAAAAGGAATTCTATGGGAAAGAGTTTATTTGATTTAATTGAAAAAAGATTTTCATGCAGAAAATTTGTCGAAGGGAAAGTGATTGATAGACAGTTGCTTATTAAATGTATTGAAGCAGCAAGATTAGCTCCTTCAGCTTCAAATTCACAACCATGGAAATATATAATAGTTGATGAAAGAACAATAAAAGATTCAATTATTGATAATCTGTCTATAGGTAAGGTTAAAGTTAATCAATTTGCTAGAAATTCTTCTGCTTTGATTATTGTAGTTGAGGAAGCAAAAAATGTTGAACTTACAATTGGACAGGTTTTACTTGGAAGGAGTTTTGCTCAATTTGATATAGGATGTAGTGTTATGCAATTGGCATTACAGGCAACAGAACTTGGACTTGCAACCTGTATACTTGGTATGTTTAATGAAAAAAATATTAAAAAAATTTTAAAAATACCTTACAATAGAAAAATTATTGTTGTAATTGCAATTGGGTTTCCGTCAGAAGATGCACCAGAGAAAAAAAGAAAGGAATTATCAAGAATTCTCTCATTTAATAATTATAACAATATTTATTAATGGATTTTTTAAAAGATCCATTTAATTTTACTTTTTATTATTTATTAAAATACATTTTAGATTCAATCTATACTTTTTTTATTTTAAAGGTATATATTCTTATGCAAAAATTAAAGGCTATCATTTTTGATAAAGATGATACATTGATGGAAGATCAGATATATAGTGCTAAATTTGAAGAAGAGTACTTTTTCAATGATGTAATTCCATCATGTATATTATTAAAAAATTCTGGATATAGATTATTCATTTTATCAAATCAATCAGGAATTTCAAAAGGTAAATTTAGTGAAAAATCACTATTATCAAATTTCATTGAACTTAATTATAGACTAAAGAAAAACTATAATTTTATATTTGATGGCTTTTTTTATTGTCCTCATCTTCCAGAATATAATTGTATGTGTAGAAAGCCTTCTACTGGTCTATTTGTTAAACTAATATCATATTTTCAAATTGATCCTTTACAATCATTTTACATAGGTGATAGATTGACAGACCTCTATTTTTCAATTAATGCAGGATTAATGCCAGTAATAATTCATAGAAATAATTATTTATACAAGGATCAGGTTATTTATAAAGATATTGAAGAAATTGAAATCTTAGAAGAGCAGTATAAGGTATTGATTTTTAATTCTATTATCGATTTTGCTAATCTTATAAAATTGGAAAAAAGCTGTATTTAATTTGAGGATACATATATGACAAAATATATTTTTATAACTGGCGGAGTATGTTCATCTCTGGGTAAAGGTATAGCTGCATCTTCTATTGGGGCGATAATGGAAGCTATGGGTTATAAAGTCTCAATGCAAAAGATTGATCCATACTTAAATGTTGATGCAGGAACAATGTCTCCTTATCAGCATGGTGAGGTATATGTAACAGATGATGGGGCGGAAACAGATCTGGATCTTGGAAATTATTCAAGATTTACCAATTCTGAATTATCTAAACTTAATTCTATAACAACAGGAAAAGTATATCTAAATGTTATTGAAAGAGAAAGAAGAGGCGATTATCTGGGAAAAACTGTCCAGGTTATACCGCATATTACTGCTGAAATTCAAAAACTAATTAAAGATCTTTCTGAAAAAACTAAACCAGATATTCAAATTGTTGAAATTGGTGGTACTGTAGGAGATATTGAGTCGGTTCCATTTTTAGAGGCTGCCAGAGAATTTAGTTTAAATAATAAAAATAATATAATCTTTATTCATCTTACATTAATTCCAAAAATAGAAGTTGCAGGAGAATTTAAAACAAAACCTACCCAGCATAGTGTTGGTGTTTTAAGACAGATTGGTATTGTGCCAGATATAATTATGACAAGAATTTCTGGTACTTTGAATAGAGAAATGAAAAGAAAAATTGCAATGTTTTGTTCTATTGCAGAAGAAGATGTTTTTGAAGCTCCGGATGTTGATTCTATATATTATCTTCCAATTATTTATACACAACAAGGACTTGGTGATAAAATTGCAAGCAAATTATCATTACAAATTCAAAAACCAGATTTAAAAAAATGGGAAAATATTTCAAATATTCTTAAATTAAAAAAACCAGAGATTACTATTGGAGTCGTTGGTAAATATATTAAACTACAGGATGCTTATAAATCTGTTTATGAGGCATTAAAACATGGAGCCATAGCAAATAAAGTCGATATTAATATTCTCAAAATTGACTCGGAGGATATTGAAAAGATAGATGGATATTTAGATAAAATTATTGACCAGGTAGATGGAGTACTTGTGCCTGGTGGATTTGGCAGTAGAGGAATAGAAGGAAAATTATTAATAATAAAAGAGATAAGAGAAAGAGGAATTCCTTATTTTGGAATTTGTCTTGGTATGCAATGTATGGTTATAGAATTTGCTCGAAATGTACTTGGATTAAAAGATGCAAATTCATCTGAATTTGCTCAGACTAAAAATCCAGTTATTCATCTCATGGAAGAACAATACTATTTTGATAATTTAGGCGGGACTATGAGACTCGGTGCGTATGAGTGTAATATAAAAAAAGGTACACTTGCGGAAAGAATTTATAAGGAAAATATAATTTATGAAAGGCATAGACATAGATATGAGTTTAACAATAAATACGCAGATCAATTTGAGAATGCAGGTCTAATTATATCTGGTAAATTTGTTAAGAAGAACCTTGTCGAAATTGTAGAATATAAAGAACATCCATTTGGAATAGGTGTTCAATTCCATCCAGAGTTTAAATCAAAACCATTTATGCCTCATCCTATTTTTAAAAGTTTTATCGAACATTCTTTGAAATATAACTTAGAAAAAAAATAAATTATTTTCTATAATGAAACAAATAGAATTTGAAAAAATCTTTACAGAAAATTTTAATAATTTTGGTTTTGATAAAAAAAACAAAGATTTTATATTTAATTTATTTATAAAAAATTTTGAAATTGCTTATGATGGTTTTCCAACATATAAAAAGGATGGTAAATATCTTTACTCGAAATATAAACCTTCTGAAAAATTTAAGAATCTTGATTTTCAAAAAAAAGATAAAATTGTCATTGTTGAAAATGGAATAGGTTTTTCACTTTATTATTTGCAAAATAAATTCAATAAAATTTTTCTGAAAGATAATTTTTCCCTTTTAATAATCTATACTTCATTTGATTCATTTTTAGCAAGTTTATTTATAGTTAATTACTTTGATATCCCGGTAAATAAATACAGCATTTTATTAGATAATTTTTACAATAATTTTACAAAAAAAAATATTTTAAATTTTTTAGATAGTAAATTTAATTTGCATATCTTTGATAATCTTCATGATTTTGAAAGGATTATAGAAGAATACTTTTTTAATAATATTAGATTAATTGATGATTTTGATAAATTCAAGCTACATTTCGAAAATTCAT
>JBKBTB010000170.1:0-4026 GCA_046291015.1 Exilispira sp.
TATTGTAAGTTAAAATTATATATAAAATAGTAAAAAATAGTAAGATAAATACAATCAAATTAATAATTAAAAAGCTTATATTACTATTTTTTAGTTCATTAAGATCTACGCTAAATCTTATAAAAGCAATACATCTATCATTTTTTAGTATTTGCTCTGAATAATACAACATTTTTTTACCAAGGGTTTTACTTGTTCTTATGTAGTAAGAATTTCTCTTTTGCGAAGAGTAAAGAAGTTCGGCTCTATCAAAATGAGTTTCCATAAGATTGGCATCAGCTTTATTATCGTATAAAACTTTACCAGAACAATCAATAATAGTAACTCTAATATTTAATTGTGAATAATCATAATTATTTTCAGAATTTTGACTTACTAGTCTTGCAATATCTTTAAAAAATAAGATATTTTGTTTAATAAATTTATCATAATTGTATTTGAATATAACTAATGTAGAAGAAGTAAAAATAATTAAAAAAATTAAAATTAAAATAAAAAAGATTCTTGTAATTGTCTTTTTTTCTATTTTTTCAGTTTCTACCATCAATTTATCCTTGTTGTCTATTAAATATCATTGTCTGGTAAATTTCTAATTAAATATCAAATTTATAACCCATTCCCCTTTCATTTTTAATATATTTACCCGCATATTTCAATTTTTGACGAAGATGTGCAACATGGACATCAATTGTTCGGTCTATTACAGCTTTTTCATTTCCCCAAAGATAATCCAGAAGCTGATCTCTGGTAATTATCCATCCAGGATTATCAAGCAATTTTTCAAGTATTTTGAATTCGGCAAGAGTTAAATTTATTTTTTGATTATCAAGATATACAGAATGTTTTGCTCTGGATAATTTTAATAAACCTTCAGCAAGTTCTATAGAAAATTCATCTTTTTGTATTTGATTGGTTTTAATATTTTTTTCCTTCTGTATTTGCTTTTTAACTCTTACAAGAAGTTCTTTTACTGAAAAAGGTTTTACTATATAATCATCAGCGCCAAGCTCTAAACCCACAACTCTGTCAACTTCATCTGTTTTTGCACTGACTATAATTATAGGAATATTTGAATAACTTTCACTTACCTTTAATCTTTTGATGATTTCAAGACCATCTACATCTGGAAGCATTATATCTAAAATAATGCAATCTGGTTTATTAATTTTTAATCTTTCGAAAAAACCGGCAGCAGAGCTAAAACCTTCAAAAATATAGTTTTCTCTTTTAAATGATGTTTCAAGAAGTGAAAGAATATCGGGGTCATCTTCAATAGCAAAGATAATTTTTTGATTCATTTTTATACCTTAAAATTTTTTTATTATTATTTATAATGATTCAATTTAAAAAATTTTAATCTAATTAATTTTGCTCATAATCAAATTTAAGTTATTTTTAATTTTAGTCAAAAGTGAAAAATACATAATAAAAAAAATTATATTTAGTCGCTTAAATTATCGTAATAATACATGAAATCAAATCAATGTTAATCATACTTTACAAATTGATAATTTATAAAATTTTCATTTTTATATATAAATTTAGCGCTGTATATTCCTTTTTCATTTAACCATCTTAAAAAAATCTTATCCCCTTCCCACATATTTAAATTGAAAAGCTCATTATCATCAATCCATTTCAAAGTTCCTTCAGTGCATTCAATTAGTTGACCTTCGAATTCTGTTATAAGATAAAGGAAAACATACCAGGATTGACATCCATCAAAATCCGGGAATGTAAGGATTCCTTTTAATATCAAATTTTTAGCAATATAACCACTTTCTTCTTTTATTTCTCGAATGGCACATTCTTCTGGTGTTTCTCCATCCATTATTTTTCCTCCCAGACCAATCCACCTGCCACCATTTATATCATTTTTCTTTTTGTTCCTGTAAAGCATTAAAGTTTTTCCTTCTTTTCTTAAATAACAAAGTGTTGCAAGTTTCAATTTTAATCCTTTTTTAAAGTCAATTAAATTTTATATTTATTAGTTTTAATTATTATTTTTAAATTATTTTTTTCCAGCACTTGCACAATAGACAATAAATTCATCTATTCCATCCAATTTCAATAATTTATCTATTTTTTGCTGATCATAGGCAGCAATAGCACATACTCCACAACCCAGAGCTTCAGCAGCAACATATAGATTCTGGCAGAGATGCCCCGCATCTAAGGCTATTGCTTTATGCGCAGCATTAAGGTATCGCCACTCTGTTCTATATGGTATAGCTGACCAGAAGAAAAAAATGGCTGGATTCCAGAATTGCTCTAATGTAGCTTCATGTAAATCTCTTTCAATACCATCATAATAAGGTATTTCAAGTACTATTGCATTATCTATTGGTAAATATCTATATATACCTTTATCAAGATTTTCTACCTTATTTGCATAAAAATAAGTCTCAAAAGGGTGTCTTGCCCCTGCTGATGGTACTGTTCTAAATGAATAATCTGGATAATATTTTCTTATCCCTTGTGTACAATATAAAAGAATAGAGAGCTGTTCAAATTTATATTTTCTGGTAGACTTTCTATTACATATCAATTCAATTAAATCCACTTCAATTTTTGACCAGTTTTCTCTTGTTATCAAAGGAATTTTAGCACTTTTATTTTCAATTTGATCCTCTTTTAAGTCTTTTTGCTGTTTTGGAATTGGCATTTTTTTTGCCTGATCAGAGTTTTTAAAATCAACCTTAGCCCAGATTGATTTTAAGAATTCTCTGTTTTCAATTAAGTTTTGATTTTGCATCAAGCTTTTATTATTCTGGTTTTCTACCATTATAATGCTCCTATAAGTTTAATAAATCTGGAACTCTATTAATACCATCACTTAATATCTATTAATAAATATTTCCATAATTTAATCTTTCTATAATTTAATCTTTTTATAATTTAATCTTTTCATAACTTAATCTTTCTATAATTCAATCTTTCCATAATTTAATCTTTCTATAATTTAATCTTTTTATAATTTAATCTTTCTATAATTTAATCTTTTTATAATTTAATCTTTTCATAACTCAATCTTTCTATAATTCAATCTTTTCATAATTTAATCTTTCTAAAATTCAATCTTTCCATAATTTAATCTTTCTAAAATTCAATCTTTCCATAATTTAGATTTTCGTTAAAAAATATTTTTATTGATTTTGATAATATCATTATATCGAAAGCAACTTACAAGATGATCATTGACAAAACCAGCTGCTTGCATAAATGCATAGCAGATAATCGATCCAACAAAAGAAAAACCATTTTTTTTAAGTTCTTTACTCATCTTATCAGATATTGTAGAAGTTGCAGGGATTTGCTTAACATTTTCCCATCTATTTATTATTGGTTTTCCATCAACAAAATCCCATAAAAATTTGCTAAAGCTTCCTTTTTTCTCAACTAAATTTAAGTAAGCTTTTGAATTTTTTATTGTAGCATCAATTTTTAATTTATTTCTAATTATTCCATTATCTTGCATTAACTGATTTATTTTTTTATTAGTATAATTTGCAATTTTTAGTGGATCGAAATTATCAAAAGCAATCCTGAAATTCTCCCTTTTTTTTAATATTGTAAGCCAGCTAAGTCCAGCCTGAAAGCAATCTAAAATAAGCATTTCAAAAAGCTTTTGATCATTAAAAATAGCAACTCCCCACTCATTATCATGATATTGTATATATAAGGGATCATTTCCACACCAGGGACATCTTATCTTTTCTTCCATATATTGACCATAAATTAACTAAAAATTTTATTAATTGCGGCTTTATTGACTTCATTTAAATACTTAGAGCCTTCAGTCGTATACATATACTCAATTTTATCCTTATATGATTCTATGATCTTATATCTAACCATTTTCATGGTGGAATTAATCATATGGTTTTCCTCTGAAAAGGGTTCCTCTATTATCATAAAAGTTATTGGTTGCCATTTTTTAGGAAATTTGTTTTTAAATGCTGGTTCAAATCTGTATTTATGAAAATCATTGTATATAAATTCAAGAATCATTTCAACATCTTTTAT
>JBKBTB010000171.1:0-3952 GCA_046291015.1 Exilispira sp.
GATTTGATTCTTGTTTGTAGCCACTCATTAAATTTTTTTCTTTGATTCAAAGTAATTCTATTTGAAAATTTTGCAATGGCAATTGTAATGGTATCGGCTTTATTTTCTTTTAATTTCATTCTCGATTTTATATTTGAAAGATAAATATTTTCATTCTTTATTCTTATATGTTTAACTGGAAGGTTTTCATAAAGTTCTATTTGAATAATTATTTCGATAATATCATACAAAATATTATTTTCATTATCATTGTTGATGCTGATGTTATCATTAATCTGATTTTGAGAAATTTGTTCAATATTTACTTTAACAGACTGAAAATAACCCCAATTTAAAAGATCTTCTTCAAGATTTATAAGTTTATCAATGAAAACTATCTTTTCTTTTTTAATGTTCAAAAAATTTTCAATTTCAAGATTTGAAATTGTTTTATTGCCATCAATTATAATATCTACTATTTTATATTTTTGTTGACCTTCAAAAGCAATAATATTTATACTGTGATAAAAAAAAATTATAATAAAAAAATAGAATAAAATAAAATATCTTAAAAAGATAATCTTTATTTTTAAATTCTTCATACAAATTATTTTATTTAAATTTAATTAAAAATTTATCAAAGTAATGTAAATTTTCCCCTGCCTTTTTATTATATTGATAAGATAAAAGATTTTATTGTCCCTGATAATAAGAGTATATGGACCAGAAAGATAATATACTGTTAAAAAATCATTTGAAACAAATATACTTGCATTTTCTTTTTTTTGAAAAATTGTCTGGTTTGAAATATTAGACAAAAATAATGAAAATGTACCATCAAAATTGTAGAACACATAGTCTTTAATCGAATCTGAATTAAAGTCATTTTCATAGTTAACAACAACTTCAGATATAATTGAAGCAAGATCAAATGTTGAATAAAAATCAAATGAAAGCTGCGATGAATCCAAAACATTTTGATTATCAAGAGAAATTGACTTTTCTATTTGAGTTATTGGAGTTTTTGAAAATGAATCATTTATCTGTGGATAAAAAGAAATATAAACAGGGATAGATCTTTTCATAGATAAAGAAAGAAGAAAATTTGTAGAAAACAGTTTTGAACCAATATTAATAAGATCAGTAAGCCCATCCTTATTAAAATCATTAAAAGTCATCTTGCTTTCAATTCCAGATAATTCTTCAATAAAAAATTGATTTGAAGGGGATGAAAACCAGCCTTCTTTATTGCCTTTAAATAAATAGGTTAAAATACCGGTTTTATCAGAATTAAAAACAGAAGCCATGTTAAAATTAAAGATTAATATATCTGGATATTTATCATTATCAAAATTGATTATTTTAATATGTTCATTAAAAAAAGAATAACCGGATCTTACTGAAATGTATTTAGATAGATCAAGAATTTTCCCTTTTGAAAATTGTTTTGAGTTAATATCGAAAAAAGAGTATTCAATTTTTGTTCTGTATTTTAGTATTAAATCTTTATAACCATCATTATTGATATCTTCAAGTAAAATATCCGGGAAAATCATCAGAATATTTTGGGAAGAAGATAAGCCACCAAATGATGATTTATAGTTATAGTATGCCTGAACCTGATAGGGGTAAGATTGAATAAGCTGCTTGTTCTCGTAGATTTCTATACTATTTGTAGTTAAGATAAAAAGTTCATCTATTTTATCATTATTTATATCATAAGCTGTATTTATATATGGGAAATCATTTGAAAAATTATAACCAAATGCAGCTTTCTTAAAGCTTAAATATTTTTCAATTTTATAGCTGCTTTCAAAAAGATTGACAATTGAAACTGAATTTTCTGTAAACAAAAGAATCGAAAGAGTGCTACCATTTAAATTTGCTGTTGAGAAAAAAAAGTAAGATGAATCAAGTTCAATATCGAAAATTTTTTGAATTTTACTTTTTTCAAGTGAAAAAATTGCAAGACATATTTTTTTTGAGATAACATTTTTATATACTGTAAGAATTTCCTCTGTTTCACCACCATAAAGATTTGCCTTAAGATACCTTATTATTTCACCATTTGTTGTAATTGTTGTTATCTGATTTTTATTAGATTGAGTAAAAATAGAAATTGTTGAAATTATTAATAAAAAGAGTAAGAAAAGGAAAGTAGTAAAAAATTTTACAATAATTGCTTTTTTATTCATAAAATTCCTTTTTATAATTTAATATTTTTCGATAAAAAAGTAAATATTTGCTTTAACTAAATATTTCTGATTTAATTATAATTTAAAGAAAAAAATTAAAAATATAAAATTTAAAATATGAAAATTGGTGTTATTAAAAAATTTTATTTTGATTTTTTGACATTTTTAAAAGGAGAAGGCTTTTTTAATGATAACAATATAATGATTTATAAATTTGATAATTTTAATGAAGTCGAAATAGCTTTGAAATCTGGTTTTCTGGATATAGCCCTGTCATCAAATGCACTTTTGCTTGAAGATAGCGACTATTTTGATCAGATTATTTTTATAAAAAATGCCTTTAAAATTTTTGGCTATCAAAATTTTAAAGAAAAAATTACAGGTGAAAGAGAGATTTTAAAGGTCGCTATTCCACAAAAAAGTATAAATTTTAAAAAATATTTCTATTCATTTTATAAATTTTTTTGCGGAAAAAGTGAAAAAATACAATGGATACAAACAGATTATGAAGATCTTGATATCTTATTTGAAAGGAATTTCATTGATTTTGCAATTGTTTATGAACCACTTACTTTTGATATTATATCTAAAAGATTTGCTTCATTACTTGTTCATAAAAATAAAAATGAAATACCTTTATCATTTGTCTATCCAAAAGATTTAATAGATAATGAAAAAATTAAAAATTTTAATAATGCTGTTTCAAATATTAGAAAATCTTTAATTGAAACCAATCTTCTCGATAAGTTTTTATCTGTTGAGGGTAGTAAATGTTTATGTCTTAAAAATTATTCTTCAATCTTTTTGCAGAGTTTTTCATTCGATCAATCTCATAATAAAAATTCAACTGATGCCAAAAATAAAGTTAATGATCTAAAAGATGCTAAAATATCTAAATTAGGAAAATATAATAATTATGTTAGTTATTATGGCGATGAATTTACCAGTCTTTTTCAAAAAGAGATAAATAAAATTATTCACTATGGAATGGATCAATTAAATGAGTGTAATGATACAACAATTTATGAATTAAATTTAATCAAAAAACTAATTGAAAACCTAAAGAATAAAGAAAAAATTAATAAATTAAAAATTTTAGCATTAAAAGAAAAGAATTCCACATTATTAGAAGATTTGGCTAACAGGCAACAGGTGCTTTCAGATCTATTCATGCAATTTAAAACAACTTCTGAGAATCTCATTATAAAAAATATTCAGGTAGAACAAACTATAAAGGATAAAGATAGGCTTATAGCGGTAATAAGCCATGATTTGAAAACCCCTTTATCTGGTATACTTGCGATATCGGAGCAACTTTTAGAAAATGAAAATAATGAAGAGAAAAAGAAAAAGCTATATATTATAAATGAATCTGGAAATACACTTTTGATGCTTATAAATAATCTTTTAGAAAGTGCAAAGAACGAGTCTTTATCGAAAAAATTAGAAGAAAAGATATTTGATATTAAGAAGATAATTGAATCTATTTCTTCAAATATTGAAGAAAAAATAAAAAATAAAAACATAGAATTTAAATTAATTTATAATAATTCAATACCTCAAATTCTATATGGTGATCCTATGAAGTTAAATCAAATTATATATAATCTTTTGGGCAATTCTGCAAAGTTTACACAAAAAGGATTTATTGAACTTAAGGTTGATTTACTTGAGAAAGATCAAGATTTTTGTAAATTGCTTTTTCAGGTAAAGGATACTGGAATAGGTATATCTGAAGATAAAATAGAACATATTTTTGATCCATTTGTTCAGGAAGA
>JBKBTB010000172.1:0-3918 GCA_046291015.1 Exilispira sp.
AGTTTTAACAACTTCTATTAATTTTTCTACTTCAATATTTAAGGAATTTATTAATTCATTTTTCATAAAGCTCATATTTAATTTAATTATATTTCATAAAATGAAAAAATCAAAAAAAAAGGGCAACCCTTAAGCATAGAGTCAGCCCCTTATATAATTTAGATTATATAACTGATTTTCAAAAATTTTTTATTTTACAGCTTCGACAATTTTTTCAAAGGTATTTGGATCTTCAAGAGCAATATTAGATAAAACTTTTCTATTCAACTTAATATTATTTTCATTTAATTTATGTATAAAAGTTGAATAGGTTAACCCGAAGGGTCTAACAGCAGCATTAATTCTGATATTCCAGAGGGCTCTATAGTCAGTTTTTTTCTTCCTTCTATCTCTAAAAGAATAATATAAACTTTTCAGGATCTGAGTCTTAGCAATTCTATATAAGTTTTTTCTTTTACCCCAATATCCTTTAGTCATCTTCAAAAGCTTTTTTCTTGCCTTTCTTGCGGCAACTGCAAATCTAACTCTTGCCATAGTTTTACTCCTTATAAACCATATGGTAAGCCAGCTTCAACTTTTTTATATTCAGCTGGTTTAATAACTTTAAGTTTTCTCAAATTTCTAATTCTTTTACCACTTTTCTTTGTTAAAATATGATTTTTATTAGTATGTTTTCTCATCAGCTTCCCGGTGGCAGTCATCTTAAATCTTTTTTTAATGGCTTTTTTTGTCTTAAGCTTTGGCATATATTACTCCATATTATTTTTTCTTTCCAGAAATTAACATTGTAAGGAATTTACCTTCCAGATAAGGTTTTTTCTCAACAATAGCTATATCTTGAAGTTCATTTATAATATTTTCAAAAAGCTGAACTCCGACATCCGAATGGACAATTTCTCTTCCTCTAAATCTTAATTTAAAAAGAACCTTATCACCATCTTCGAGGAATTCTTTAGCTTTTTTAAGCTTTACTTCTATATCATGCTTTTCTATGGTTGCGGTAAATCTAATCTCTTTAATTTCCACCTGTTTTTGATTTTTCTTTGCTTCTTTAGCCTTTCTTTCTCTTTCGAATCTAAATTTACCAAAATCAATAATCTTACAAACAGGAGGATCTACATTTGGAGAAATCTCAACAAGATCCAATCCTCTTTCAAATGCCATTTCAATTGCTTTTTTTAGAGGAAAAACTCCTAATTGCTCTCCATTTTCACTTATTACTCTAACTTCTTTTGCAGTAATTTCATCATTTTTTCTTATATCATATTGTTTTACCGGTGGTCTTCTTCTGTCTATATTTGCTCTCCTTACATTTATTGATACAGGAAGAATATTTAACATAGTAAATAATTAAGTCAATAAAAATTATTATTCTGGATATAATACTACTTTTACAGCTTCTCCATTTTTTAGCAACTTTATTCCTTCTTCAAATTTTGAAAGTGGAAACTTATGAGTAACAAGTTCTGACAGATCTATTCTCTTATTCTCTAAAAGTGATTTTAACTGATACCAGGTTTGAAACATTATTCTTCCAGTAATTCCATGAATATCCAGTCCTTTAAAAATAACATCATTATTCAATTTAATAACCGGATCAGAATCAAATACACCAAGAAGAGAAACTCTTCCTCTTTTTTTCATAGAACTTAAAAGTGTTTCAAGTGCCGATTCTTTTCCGGACATCTCAAGACCAACATCAACTCCAAGTCCATCCGTTATATCCTTTATAAATTCTAAAACATTGTCTTTAGTAGGATCCAGAACATAAGTCGCACCCATTTTTTTTGCTAAATTTTTTCGAAGTTCAGAAACTTCAGTTACAATTATTTTTCCTGCCCCGCATGCTTTTGCTACTGCAATTGCCATAAGACCAATTGGACCTGCACCTGTTATCAGGACATCCTTTGCTGCAATATCTCCGGATAAAACTGTATATACTGCATTTCCAAGAGGTTCTTGAATTGATGCGATTTCAACAGGTAAATCTTCTGGATTTTTCCATGCATTCTCTTCAGGAATAACAAGGTAATTTGTAAAAGCTCCATCTGTATGAACTCCAATAATTTTCATGTTTTGACATATATGTTTATTGCCTGTTTTGCACATATAACATGTACCACAGGCAATATGAGTCTCTGCCGAAACATAATCTCCAACCTTTAGACTTGTAACATCTTTACCAATCTCAATCACTTCGGCTGCAAATTCATGCCCTATAACTCTTGGAGGTTTTATATTTACTTTTGACCAATCATTCCAATCATATATATGTAAGTCAGTTCCACATATTGATGCTGCTTTTACTTTTAATAAAACTTCTTTAGATCCAATTTTATCAGGTACAGCAACTTCTTTTAAGACCAAACCTGGCTCTGCTCTTTCTTTTACTATTGCTTTTTGTGTTGTCATTTTTCCCCCTAATTATCTTAAAACACCCAATTCTTTACCTACTTCTATAAAAGTTTTTACTGCAAAATCAAGCTCTTCTTTTGAATGAACCGCATGGACCATTACTCTTATTCTTGCTTTCCCCATGGGAACTGTTGGATAGCCAATAGATTGAGCAAAAATTCCCTTTTCAAATAATCTTGCAGAAAAATCCCTTGCAAGCTTTACATCTTTTAAAATTATTGGAGTAATAGGAGTTTGAGTATTTCCAATATCAAAACCAGCTTCTTTTATTTTAGATTGAAAATATCTGGCATTATCCCATAGTTTTTCAACCAGATTTGATGAAGATTTTAATATATCCACTGCCTTTATTGCTGCTCCAACATCTGCCAGGGTAACAGAAGATGAAAATAAAAATGGTCTTACCTTTTGTTTAAGATAATCAATAAGTTTTTGACTACCAGCAGCAAAACCACCAACTATTCCAAATGCTTTAGATAGAGTACCTACCTCAACATCAACTATACCATGTAATTTGAAGTGATCGACTATACCGGCACCATTTGTACCGAGAACTCCTTCACCATGAGCATCATCAACATAAACTATACAACCATATTTTTTTGCGACTTCTGTAATAGCAGGTAAAGGAGCGATATCTCCATCCATTGAAAACACTCCATCTGTAATGACTAACTTCCTGCAAACTTTATCTTTATACTCTTTTAACTTATCTTCAAGATCTTTAAAATCTGCATGTTTAAATCTAATAATCGTAGCTTTTGAAAGACGGCATCCATCAATAATTGAAGCATGATTTAGTTCATCTGAAAATATAAGATCTTCTTCTCTTACCAGTGCAGGAATTACACCAAGATTGGCACAAAAACCACTTTGAAGATGAATGGTTGCTTCTACATGTTTAAATTCTGCTAATTTGCTTTCAAGTTCAAGATGTTTTTCTGTTGTCCCTGCTATAGATCTAACTGCAGCAGGTCCAACACCATATCTATCTATCATCTGTTTGGCAGCATCTTTTAATTCTTTATTGTTGGCAAGACCTAAATAATTATTTGTACACATATCTAAAACTTTCTTTCCATTAACAATTGTTGTTGAAGAAAGTTCATCTGAAATAGTTCTGATTGTATTGTAAAGACCGGATTCTTTGAGTTTTGATAATTCTTCATCTATAAATTGAAGAGAGTCCATATTACCTCCTGATATTCTTCCACTTTTCTTAAAAATGATAAAAACTATTTTCAAATTTGCAATAAAATTTTATATTTTTAATTTGAAAATCAATTAAAATGTAATATAATTTAGATAAGTAGAATTTATACATACCTAATTTATTTTATTTTATTTTTATTTTGCTTTATTTTTATTTTTATTTTATTTTATTTTTATTTGTTTTCTTTTATTTTGTCATTGTTTTTATTTTATATTTTTTGTATATAAATTTTTATTTAATTTTTACTTGTTTTTTTACACCTTAGTAATTAAAATTTTATTTTAATCTAT
>JBKBTB010000173.1:0-3908 GCA_046291015.1 Exilispira sp.
TTGAAATTGAAGAAATCGAAAAATCAACAAAAAAATGTCGTAATCCCTTTCATCAGGTCAAATATCAAATCTTCAACAATTATGCAAGAATTATGACGAATTCATCCTTTTGGGTCGTAATCCCTTTCATCAGGTCAAATATCAAATCAGCGGATAAGTCATTGGGTTGATAATAAACAAAAAAAAAGATTGATTTCGCAAACCTGTGTGTAATAAATTTACATTACTAATTGATAATATTAAATATTTTATCATAAAAGTCTATGGATCCTTTTATTATTCTATAAAAAATTATTGCGCAAACTTCAACGATCTTATTATGTTTTTCAGATTTATAGATGATTTGCGCATAAAACTAAAAATTAAATTATAAAATAAAAAAATCTTTTTCATCATAACTATTTGATTTTAAGCCGTATTTTATCTGCTTTTGCCAGTCTTCTTCACAAACATTAATATAAAGAACATAATCATCAATGCTGATTACATTTTGTATGCGTTCTCTTAATCTTTGAACAACTTCCGCAGGCGCAAAAATTTCAAAAACAGATTTTTGAACCCTTATACCATAACTTTCCATTATTTTTGCTACTTTTTTTAATCTTTTAGGATTTCTTATATCGTATAAAACCACCCATCTAAAAGCTTTAGTATTAATTTTTTCTACATTATCAAATGGATTAGTAAAATAAATTTCTTTATCCATTCTTTCCTTTTTTAGCTTAAATTTTTCAACTAATTAATTATAATATTATATAAAATTAATATTTGGCTAATATTGAATTATTAAAAGTAATTTTAATGAGAAATCATAAAATTGTAAATAATTCAATTTTATCAAAAACTCCGGTTCCATCTGCAAATGCTTTAGAAAGACATCTGTCACATACAGGATAAACATAAAGTTTATCAACTCTTTCATCCATAAATTTTCTCATTTTAAATATTAAATTTTCAAGAACTTCTTTTGTAACAACACACTGGAAAATGGATTTTTGTACATTTAACCCATATTGCTTTAAATATTTATGAAGTTTTCTTCTTCTTTTGTCATCACAAATATCATATGCAATAAAGTAATTCATAACCTACCTGTATGTAAAAGGTTTGTAAACAATTTCTTCTGAATTTACAAATCTTTTGTACATTTTTACCTGTTCTCTTATAAGACCTGCATAAGAGACAGTATTTCCACTTGAGGGCGAAATTAAAGTAGTTGCCATCTTTTTTTCAAAATATTCTATTACTTTTTTCAATCCATTTTCATTCAACAAAACACCTCTTAAGCTTTTTGAATATCTTTCTTCTATATTACTTTCAGATTGAGAAACTTCAGCTTCCTCATGAAATTTGCTTATATCTTCTAAAAAATTTTCATCATTATCAGCAGAGAAATCAACTTCTCGAAAATCATCTTTATCAAGGATTGAAAGATTAAATAAAGAAATTGTTGTTGTATCTACAATTGGAGTTCTGAATTCTTCCATAAGGTCAAAAGATAATGTTCTTTTTCCATAATCAAGTTCATGAAACATTCCTATATATGGATCAAGATCCTCTGATTCAATCGCAGCATCTACTCTCTGGTATAAAAGAGTGTATAGAAAGCTTAAAACAGCATTTACATTATCTTTAGGTGGATTTCTGCTTCTTCCCTTGAATATAGCCCACTCATGTATCAAATCCTTTCCAAAAACAGAAAAATATTCTCTGGCAGCTATACCTTCATATCCTCTAAGCTTTTGAATATCTTTTGCATTTTCAATATCTGTAAAAAATGACTTTATTCTGTTTATTGCACTTGATATTATCTCTGAATCATATTTGTTTTTTCTGTTCATTCTATTAAGATATGTTATTTCATTTTTAAGTTTTGCGAAAACTATTTGTTTTGCAAAAGAAATTCTCGCATCATTATTTTCGAGAAGCTTATATTGCTTAAGTCTTAAAAAAACATTCTTTTTTTCGGAAAAAGTAAGCTTACCGTTAAATCTCCCATTTGTGCTTAAAAAGACAGTGTCTATTTGATGTTTCATAAGAAGAGAAAGAGCTGCGGCTGTAATATCAACTTTTCCTATAAAAACAATCCCCTCTGTTCTGAATGGAAATATAGTTGAGTTGTAGTCTTTCCCTTCAAATAATAATGTATCCCCCTTTTTTGATAACCTCCCATAATTCGAAATTATATATACAACTGGCATAGCCTTTCCTTTGATTATTTACTACATTTCTTCATATTTTATTTTAGCCCATCCAACAGGATAATATTGATTATCATATTTTACCAGCATCCTTGAATTAAATTTATAATTATCTTTTTCTCTTAAATTATCTAAAGTCATACTTTCGTACTGACTGAATCTTCCTATTCTTATTAAAAACTCATTATTATCTTTATTAACTCTTTGTTCAATATTTTCTTTTGCAATAATATTTAAATTTTGATTTATATTTCTAAAATAGTTTTTATATTCATTATTTAGTTTATCAGTATAAAATTCATTGCATGCATTTTTTATGACTTCTATTTTGAAAATATCTTTTGTATTTGAAATATTATTTCTAATTCCGATCTTCTTTGAAATTGAATCAAATTTAGAATGATTATTGATTCCATCACCAAGTAGCTTTTCATTTATTATCAAATGAAACTTGATTGCATTGTTAAACATTATATATTCATTCAAAATATTAATTGATAATACAGAATTATTTTTTTTATTATAATTATAAGTTTGTTTTATGGTTAAAGAATTGTAATCATAACCTTCAGTGTCGCTTATCTGTAAAATTCTGAAAGGATCATTTTGAATTGTTTCATTGTAATTTAATATATTTTTTTCTACATATTTACCAGGATTTTTTTTATAATCATAATTTTGAAAATTGAAATCTGTTCTTTGTAAATTTAATTTATTTATAATATATGAAATTAATGCAGTTCTTATAGCACCCTTAATAGAAGATCCAGGAATATATGGTTTATAATCAGGAAGTCTGTGCATAGCTTCTGAAATAATAAATTGACTGTCTGCTTTGATTAAATCAGTTTTGCTTAAATCAGTTTTATATTTATTACCAAAATCCTCATCAAAATTTGATTTATATAAAATTATTCCTTTTTGTTTTTCTGGATTTTTTTCAAGATTTTTTATACCTGATTCTAAAAATTCTAATAATTCTTTTCTATTATCAATATAATTGTTATCTTGAGGACTTGTTTTTGATATTTTATCAATAATTTCTTCAAATTTTTTTTTATCTTTATCTATTAATATTTCATAAAAATTAGAAATGTTTATCCTGTAAAAAGTATTGTCAATAATTGTATAATTGAATATATCAATCTCTCTTCCTGATCCTATATGAATAAATGTGATAGGTTCTATTGTCATTTTATATCTCATGATAGGCTCTCCTTTATTCAAGATTTAACCAGAAAACAGGTGCTATAGCATACTGCATTATTTCAGGTATGTGATGAATTTTATCAATGCATTTACCAATGAATAAAGATTTTTTACAACTTTCTTTAAACTTAAAAGTTGCACCTTCTCTATAGAAAATAATTGGTTTTTTGAAGGGATTTGTCATTTTTGGGTTACTATTATGAACTTTTGGATATTTTGTCCAAGTTTCAGCAAATAAAGCTCTTCTATTTCCCTCAAAATTTAAGTTTTCAAAATTTTCATAGTCCTCGGTTGTTGGTATAAATGGTGCAAGAGCCAGAGCAGTATTACCATCATTAGGAAAATTAATTTCCTCTATACTATCGACTACAATCTTACCTTTGCCTATCGATGCATCCGCTCCATACCCAAGATTAAAGCCCATTTTAAATAGATTTAATATTTCATTTTCATTAAAGGAAGATAAAACATAAATATCAAATACTGGATAAATATATT
>JBKBTB010000174.1:0-3888 GCA_046291015.1 Exilispira sp.
ATATCCGGATAATAATTTGGGAAGTAATTTAATTTAATATAAAAGAAATATAGGTTAATTTTGGCAAATATATTAAATAAAACTGTATTTAAGTTAAAATTGTAATAAATAAAAGAATCCAATGTTAAAGAAAAATTCTTGTTTAGATAGCCGGTATATTCAATGCCTAAACCAATTCTTGTTGGATGTTTTTGAGAATAGTTATAATTGCTTTCAAGATAAATCTCATTTAGATAATCTATTAGCTTAAAATTATTGATTGCATTTTGATCATTGTAATCACCAAACAGTGAAATCTTAAATAGATGAGATCTAGAAATACTAAAATAACTTGAAAGATTAATACCTATGGAATATGCTGGTTTAGTCTCGTTAGTAGCATCTATATATGAAGTAGGCAAAAGATATAAAATAATATCAAAAATTCCAGCCATTAATCCAAATTCTATTAGGAAAGAAGAAGACATATCTGCAATAGTAATTTTAACAGGTATAAGCGAGCTAAAGGCAAGATATGCAAAATCATAAAAGGAAAAGACCATTTTAAAAAATGCTGCCGATTCACTGAACCCTAAAATTCCAGTTTTAAGCTCTAAAAGCCACCATTTTATATTTAATAATGCAGCACCGGATTCATAATTTATATAAAATGGTGCTATACCAAAATAATATGTTTTTTCAGAATTAAAATAATTAAAGATGGTAAGATCGTAATCAAAAATACCAATTTTTAAATTACTTTGCAATGGAAGCAAATTAAAAATTTCATTAAAGTTAAAATCAAAATAAATATAAAAAAACAAATTAGCCTGTGAAATTGGGTTTTGTATAAAATTATCATCAAGTCTTTCCTGAACATTGAAAAAAGTTGTAAAATCAAGCCAGTTGAATAACTGATAAGAAAAGAAGAATTTATAATAAATATTAAATGTATTTAGGTTAGTATTCTTTGGTAAATAATTAAAATAATAACTTAATCCTATGTATATACTTAGATTAGATTTTAGTATAAATTCATTTGCCTTTATTATTTTATCAAGTAAATCTGAATCCTGAGCAAAAGTATTGGAGTTTATAAAAAAGATAATAAAAAAAATAAAAAGAATATTTTTTAAAAGATTAACTCTATTATTTTTTTTTCTTTTCATATTCTTTCTCATTAATTTATCTATTTTATAAAATATTTTCTTAATAAGTCAAATTTATTTAGATAAAATTTCATAATTTAAAAATTCCATTGTAAAATAACCCTGTCCCGATGTTAGATTTCGAATTGTTGTAGAATAGCCAAAAAATTTTGATACAGGACCTTTAACAATAATCCTTTTATATTTTGAATTATCAGCAAGCATTTTCATTTCTAGTATATCAACCTTTTTTGTATTTAAATCATTTATTACTTCACTGAAATGATTTTCATCTACAATTATATCAAGTTTCATAATTGGTTCAAGTAGTTTTGGGTTAGATAGCTGATATAGTTCGAAAAAAAGGTTTTTCAATGTTTCACCTAAAAAGATAAGATCAATTTCATTTGAAAATTTGGTAAATTCATAAAGTATTATTTCAAGATTGGCAATTGGATATCCATATGCAGGTCCAGAAATAAATGCATTTAAAAAGAAATTTTCAAAAAATGTGAAATATTGTTCTTCAATTTTTGCTGGTTTAATGATATATTTGTTTTCATTAGCGCAGGATAAAGTTAAACCAATCTTAAAATGATTTGTTACTCCTTTTATAACCTTTACACTTTCAATCTCTTTTGAATTACTTTTAGTTATTGTCTCTCTATATGCTATTGAAGGATTTCCGAATCTTGTTTCTATCTTAAAATCATTTTTTATTCTATGCTGTATTATTTCTAAATGAAGTTCTCCCATTCCAAAGATTTCTATTTGTCCTGTTTCTTTGTTTAATTTATATGTGAAAGAATTATCTTCCTTGCTTATTATTTCTAAGGCTGACAGTAAAGGCTCAAAGTCTTTAACAAATCTTGTCTCTATACTCATTGTAATAACGGGTTCAGTTTGAAAATGTTTATGCATAAAAAGATAAGATTTGTCTGATAAAATTGTATCCCCGGTCTCGCTATCTTTTAAGCCAACAATTCCGATAATATCTCCCTTATGAGCTTCATTTACATCCATTTTTTTATCTGCATGCAAAATATATATATGAGAAATTTTTTCCCAGCAGTTTTTTCTTGGATTGAAAACTTTGTCCTGTTTAGAAAAATTACCATTGTAAACTCTTGTAAAGGAAAGTTTTCCGCATTGTTTATCATAAATGGTTTTAAATATAAATGCCACCTTTTTATTTGGATTTTTAACAATTTCATCTGATGGAGTATAAAGTGTAAAATCGACCTCATCAGCCTTTGGAAAAAAATCTACCAATGAATCAAGTAAAAAATCCACACCTATACCTTTAGTAGCAGAACCTAAGACAACAGGGAAAAAATTTCTATTTGTAGTATTCTTTTTTAATATATCTTTAATTTTTTCAATATCATAGCCTCTTATAGTACCATTATGTAAATAATATTCCAGCAAATATTCATCTTTTTCGGCTATCTTTTCTTCGAAAATATGTATATATTTTTGTAAATCTAAAGATAGATGGTATTCATCTGGAAGTTCTTTATAACTTACAATTCTTTCTATATTTTTCTCAATATTTTTGTCTGAATGATTATCACAATAATTTCTGCTTGTATCATAAATATAATAGAGATGATCGATAAGATTTAAAAAACCGCAAAAAGTTTCATTTTTATCATATACTGGAAGAGATAAAGGGATAAAGTTGTTACCGAAAGAGTCAATAAGGCTTTTAAAGGCTCTTTCAAAAGATGAAGTAATTCTATCAAGTTTATTTATAAAGAATATCAATGGTATGTTATTCTGTAATGATAAGTTGTACAAAGTTTCGGTTTGCGCCTGGACTCCAGCAGTTCCACATATAACCAGTATGGCTCCATCTATTACTGTTAATGATTTTTTAACTTCTGATATAAAATCTATGTGCCCGGGTGTATCAATAATATTAATCTTGTTATCTTTCCAGTAAACTGTTGTTGCAGCAGAAACAATTGTTATACCTCTTCGCTTTTCTTCTTCGAGATAATCCATCTCGGTTGTACCTTCGTCAACTGAACCAATCTTATGAATTTTCCCAGTCAGGTATAATATTGTTTCAGTTGTAGTCGTTTTTCCAGCATCAATATGAGCAATGATTCCTATATTGGTCTGTTTTATACTGGGTTTTTGCATTTAAACTCCTGGTTTTCAATAATTAAATTATAAAATATTAAATTTTATGCAATTTATTTTAATAAGAGAAAAAACCATCTGAAAAAAGACTAAATGTTATATCATCATATTACTGTATGGCTGATTTTACATAAATAAATATCTAAAATAATTTTCTAAAAGTAACAAGAAAAATTATTTTTATATAGGTAATAAGATAAAATAATTTTAAATCATTAATAAGCTAAAATAGTTTTGTATAAGTAACAAGATAAAATAATTATATAGAATTATATATCTAGCATTTTTAGAATTGCAAATAAAATTAATATATTAAATCGGTTAATAAATTAATCTGGTGAATATTGCTGTTAAATATTTATTATAAAAAATAATTATTATATTTTTGAAGGATAACTTTAAGATGAATGTTTTTCCTTCTTTTCTTTTCTTTTTTCTTTTAAACTTTTTTGTGGTGGTTTTTTAGTCTCTTTTTTAACCTTTGTGCTATGTTCTGCCATAAAACCCCCTTTATATGCAAATATTAAATATTAACTTTCTTAATTTATAACTAAATAAATAATGAAAATATTTTTGTAATTAATAATGTAAAAATTTAAATTTGAGTCTGATA
>JBKBTB010000175.1:0-3871 GCA_046291015.1 Exilispira sp.
TTTTGATTATAAATTCTATAATTCTGAATTAAATTATAATTTAAATTTTATTTTTCAAGAATTTCAAAAAATACTTTTAAATTTAGAAATATATTTTACATTAATTTTGAGACTTGAAAAAAATTTGATCTATTTAAGGTTATCGATGAAATCTACTAAAAATGATTTTTTAATTAAAAACTCTTTTACTTATAATGAAAAACATTACCTTTTATCCTTATTAGAATTTTATGGATATAGAAATATTTACTTACATCATGCCATTTTTTCAAATTCAGAAAAATTTGTTTTTATTTTACCATATAATTTCGAAATTGAAGAACCTTTATTTATTTCTGCTTATAATAAATCAAATGGTGAGTTACATTTGTTTGCAAAAAAAAATGAAGGGGTATCCAGTTTTAATTATATATTATATTCTACCAATAATTTAACCAGCATAGGAAATGGAATTCAATATCTTGGAACTGATCTAAATACATCAAAAATGTTATTCAATTGCAATCCCGCTCTTATATCGAAACTAATTGAATTAAATGAATATTATGTTTTTACATTGAAAAATGAAAAATTTTTTAAAAATCTATCGGATTTAAAATCCAGATTAAATAATGATAAAAAGATTAAATCATATATTGCTTCCTCGAAAAAAGATTTATTTAAATTATTAAATCTTCAAAAAGGATACCTGTATGAAGAAATGCAATATCCAGAGCAAATTCTTTCAGAAAAATTTCTTTTTTTGAATCTTCAAAAGATCTTAAAATATTATAAACTATTTTATCTTGAATATGATAATAAAGTTGTTGCAAAATGTGAATGGAATGCTTTTACCGATAAGATTATACAGATTGGGGGAGTATATGTTGATCCCTATTTTAGGAATCATGGTTTCGCTTTTACTCTTTTATTTAATATGTTGATCTTTTCTTTCGAAAATTTAAAGATAGATGAAGCATCTTTGTTTGTAAGAATGTCAAATCAAAAAGCTCAAAAACTTTATGAAAAATTACTTTTTGAAAAGTATAAAGATAATCTTATCTGGGCTATTTTCAAAACAAATTAAAGTATTTATATTAACAACAATATACCGATAAGGATATTATATGGGAGTTAAAGACGCAATATTTTTCTTTGATAAATCTATTCAGGTTAGAAAAATAATTAAACAAATTTTGCAGGATACAAAAAATCAATCTCTATTTCAACAATTGCAAAATAACTTTTTCTTTGCAGATGAAGTTATTATTCAAGGTGAAGGCATTGAAAATTATTTTCAGGGAGATGATATTTATTACAATGAAGGATTAGGTGGTTTTTGCGTTAAAAAGACTGGTTTTATTGAATTTGCCGGAATAAAGATAAATGTTGTTGATTTTATTGTTACATTAAAAAACAATCTCTATGCCTATCTCATTTTACCGCCATTAAACTTAAAAGTTTCGACAAATGTTAATGTTAGTTATATATTTGAAGCAATAAAAGCAATGGGCATTGTAAATTATACTTCTGAAGAAAATATTCAGAAGGCATTTGATTATGCTAAAAAAGGCTATGGGATTATCATACTTATTGCTAAAGGAACAGAACCTAAAAATGGTAAAGAGGAAGAGATTAAATTATTTTTTGATTTACACGAAAAGGCTGGAAAACTTAAGGAAGATGGAACAATAGATTATAAGGAAAAAGAAAAATTTTTAAATGTTAAGGCAGGTGATGTATTGGGTGAATACATACCTGGAATCAAACCAGTCAAAGGATACGATGTATTTGGCAATGAAATTACGCCGATCATAGAGAAAAATTCTGGCTATAAATTGGGAAAAAACCTTAGAGTTGAGGGGAATAAAGTTATTGCAAATATAAACGGAATTATTGAAGTTGATGAATTTAATAAAATTTCAATTTCAAATATTATAAAGATTGAAAAAGATGTTGATCTTTCAACTGGAAATGTTAAATCTGAATCTTCAATACATATTATGGGTAAGATCAATCCCGGTTTTACCGTTGAAACTACAGCAGATTTGATAGTAGATGATGCTGTATTTAATTCCAATCTTAGAGTTGGTGGTAACTGCTCTATAAAACATGGAATTACTGGAGAAGCCCAGAAAAATAGCATTATTGTTAAGGGAAACCTTACATGTGAATATATTGAAAACAGTGTTATTCGCTGTGAAAAAAATCTTCAATTTGCAAATTCAATTCTGCATTCCAGAATCACATGTGGTGGAACAATTAAAGGAACAGGTAAAGCAATAATCATTGGAGGAGAATTGTTTGCATCACAGGGCATATATGCCAATGAAATTGGCTCTAAACTTTCGGTACCGACGATTTTGATTGTTGGAGTTGATATAGAAAGGGAAAATAAATTAAATGAATTAAAACAGCAATCAATTGCTCTTGCATACAAATTGAAACAGGCTAAACTTTCAATTGGAGATAACTATTTTAAGGATCCAGAAGGATTTCTTTCAAAACTTCCTGATAATAAACTTGATGAATTTGAAAAAAAAATCGATATATTTTTTAACCTTATAGATAAGAAAAAAGAGATTGAAGAAGAGGTAAATAATTTAAAAAAATCAATAACTTTTAAAAATGCAGTCGTTGTTGCCAAAATAAGAATATATGATGGGGTAACAATCAAGTTTGGTGATGAGACATATATAAATAAAAAAGAGATGAGTGGACCTGTAACATTTTATTATGATGAGCAAGAACATAAAATAAAGTTTAAATAACAATAAAAAATAGTTCAATTCATTTAATTTAATATTAATAATCAATTAATAATTTATAAATTTTGCTAATAATCTTATCAATTCTCTATAATAAAATAATATTTTTTACAGACTCTTTTCTATCAATTCTAAATTTTTAAAAAATTCGTCCTTTATAATTAATAATTCTTCCCATTTATCTTCCTTGTATAATGCTGATGCCTTTTCTGCCAATTCTGCAAATTCTGGATATCCGAGTGTTGGAGCTATCCCTTTTAAGTTGTGACAGAAAAATTTCATCTTTTCCTTATCCTTTTTTTCAATACCATATTTAAGTTCTGCATATCTATCCTTTAAATCCATTAAAAATAATTTTTTAAATCTATCTATTTTATCTGAATTTTTTGCTTTCTCTGCTAAATCTATTAATTTTTTTTCATCAGAAAATATTTCATTTATCGCTATATAATTTGATAAACCATTAATAAGCTCATCTTTTTTATAAGGCTTTGAAATTATAAAATTATATCCAATTTTTTTTAATTCTTCTATTTCTTTACTATCATCAAATGCTGTAAGTGCAATTAATGGTGTGATTTTATCTATCTCTCTGAATCTTTTACAAAATTCCTTACCATCCATTTCAGGCATCATTATATCTGACATTATTAAATCGTATTTTTTATTTTTTACCTCCTTTAGCCCTTCTTTACCATTTTGCTTAAAAGTAATTTTTAATGTCTTATAATCATTAAGATACCCTTTTATAATCTCTTGATTTATCAAATTATCTTCTAATATTAAGATATTTGATTCCTTAAAATTTATGTACCTATGGATATCTTCAATTTTTTCCCTATTATGTTGTTTAACTGGAATATTGAAAGAAAGTATTACTTCAAAAACAGTTCCTTCATTTTTTCTTGATTGAACACTTATCTTTCCTCCCATTAATTCAACAAATTCCTTCACTATTGAAAGCCCAAGACCTGTTCCTCCGAATTTGTCCTTAATTGATTCGTCTTCCTGAACAAATGGATCAAAAATATGTTCTATTTTATCTTCAGATATACCTATTCCAGTATCCTTTACCTGAAAAAGCAATTTACAAAAATCTTGATCTTTCTCAAGTAAATCAACCT
>JBKBTB010000176.1:0-3866 GCA_046291015.1 Exilispira sp.
TAGATAAAAAAAGGAATAATTTTAAAGATACAGACCCAGAAAAACTATCTGATTCTAAAAACCAATCAAATATAGATAAACAGAAAAAAATTGAAGAGCTTATTAAAAAGATAGAAGAAGATGAAAAAAATCAAAAAGTCGCTTTTGATAAAGATATAAATGAAAAACTTAATTCAAAAGACGAAATTGAAAGACTTTTTGCCCTTTTCTCATCTTCCCGATTTAATGAAGCAAAGAAACTTGCTGAAACAATATTAACGAAGGATGCTGAAAATCCAGTAGCACTGGCATATATGGGATCTTTAATAGCAATTGAAGGTGGTAAAACAAAAAATCCAATGCAGTCTATAAATCTTGTAAATAAAGCATATGAATATTTAGATAAAGCTGTAAGGATAATGGAAGAATTAGAAAAAGAATTAGAAAAAGGAAATATCCAGAATGGCAAATTTTTTATTGAAAATCAGCATAAATATTTTGAGTATTATATAATTGTTTTAAGCAATCGTGCTATAGTTTCAAGTTCTGTACCTGATCAGATTTTTAATAAACTTGATGTTGCAATTGAGGATTTTAAGAAAATTTCACAAATTTATGAAAAACTGGGGATGTCAAATGAGTCAGCATTATCACTAATGCAGGCAGCAATTTTACTTGAAAAGAAAAATAAAATTGAGCTCGCAAATATTATCTGGCTAACTCTTTCTAAGTACAAAGATTTACCAGCTAAAGTTGAACTTGAACTTTTAAAAAGGGGCTTATAAAATTATACTTTAAATTTTTTTATATTTTTATCAAGCAATTCAAGATTTGCTGAGTTATCACTTCCCATTCTTGAAAGCTCAATAGCTGCATTTGATAAATCATTCATTGCTGATGATATTTCGTTCATTCCATTATTTGTTTCAGTTACAAAATTAAAAACTTCTTTTATATTATTATTTATCGCTTCAATTTCCTTTTTTACATTTACAATACCATTTGAAACATTATTCGATATGCTTTTTAACAATGTTAAAGATTCAAGTATCTGCTTTGTTCCCTGGGTAAGTTCTTTCATACTTTCAAGAAATTCTTTTATACTTAAAGCCATATCTTCTGTTCCCTTTATAATAAGATCCATTTGATTACCTGTCTGCTGGGTTGCTTCGTTAGATTTATTGATTTCATCAACAATCTTTTTAAGATTAATAGAAATTGTTTTAGAATTTTCTCCAGTAGATTCAGCAAGTTTTCTAATCTCATCAGCAACAACTGAAAAACCTTTCCCGAATTCTCCTGCATGTGCAGCTTCGATAGCAGCATTCATTGCAAGTAAATTTGTCTGATCGGAAATATTATTTATGATATTTACAAGTTCGATAATAGATTCTGCCTCACTATTGATCTGTTTTATTATGGTAATTGTCTCTTTCATTGATTTTTCACCACTTTCTGTAATATTTTTTAATTCTATTATCTGTTTATATTTGTTTTCTAAGGTTTTTTCCAGACTGTTAATGGATGCAACCATCTGTTCAATTGCTGAAGAGGATAAAGAGATTGAATCATGTTGTTTTAATGTCATTTCATTAACATTTTCAATAAATTTTGAAATATTTTGAGTTATATAGGATGTATTTTCCATTTGCTTATTTAATAATAATGTTTTATCACTCATAGATTTAATGGTTGAAGCTATTTCTTCTATTGTTGCAGAAGTTTGTTCGGTAATACTTGCCAGATTTTCACCCAGCTGCCTGCTTTTTCCATTTATACTGATAAGCTCTAAAACTATATTTTTAATCTTATCTATAAAAATATTTAAATTTTTTGCTAAATTTTCAACCTCATCCTTTGATTTTATATCGAGCTTTTTAGTAAGATCACCTTCACCTGTTGCAATATCTTCAATTTTTCTATTTACAATATTAATAGGTTTGACTATTATTTTTGAAAGGATGTTTATGACTATAAAAGATATTATAATAGTTATAAAAGCTATTATTACAATTATAAATATCAAATTATATAAATCCTGATAGAGTTCTTTTTCAGTAATAACAAAGCCAATAATCCATGGATCTTTTACCTTTTCAATAAAAACTGGTGAGAAGGATTTAATTGTATAAGTTTTTAAAGCAATTGAATATATTTGGTCGATATAATTTTCATTGCTTAACATCTTTTGAAATATTACTTTATCTTTTCCACTTTCAATTTCTGCATCCCATAATTTACCGATTCTTTCTTTATCTTTATGATAAATAATTATGCCCTGAGAATTTAAAAGCCTGATAAAACCAGTTTTAAATAATTTTATATTATCCAGAATATCACTGATAAATTGAATATCAAGATCAACTCCGGCTACACCTAAAACTTTATCATTTTTTATTATGGGTATAACAAGACTAATTATAGTTTTTTTAACATCACCTACCTGATATTCATAAGGACCTATAATCATCTCTTCCTTTTTTTGGACAGGAAGAATATACCAATCACCTACTCCAGGTTTATCATAATCAACCAGACAAGAATATTCTATTTTGCCTGAATATCTACTAAAATAAGGAAGAAATCTACCTGTTAAATCATAACCAGCTTTACCTGCATACTCTGAATCAAGATTATCAAGTGCATTTGGTTCCCATGCTGTGAAAACTCCAAGTAAATGTTCATTATTTTTTAGTATTGCTAAAAGATCATTTTTAAAAATAGTTCTTCTTTCCCTTACAGGTATTTCTTCAAAGTCTTTAAATATATCTGCCATGCTTTTTGCTATCTGGAAAGAATTTTCTATTCTTCTTGCAATAATACTACCTACTTTTTCACTTTTCTCTTGTAAATAATTAAGTTGAATTTTTTCAGTTTGATCTTTTTCATAAGAAATCAATCCTAAGACAACAATTACAATCAGAATGATAAAAAACATTAAATTAAAAATTAATATTTTACCTTTAATTGTCATAATAACACCTTTCTTTGATATTATCTATTATTTTATTTTTAAACACTAAAGTTATTATAAAAAGAATTATTCAAATTTCAAGAAAAATCAAAAGATTAAATCAAAAGATTTTTTTATATCATTTGAATCAATATATTATTTTTTAATATTATAATTCAATTGAATTTAATCTTTTTATTTATTTGTAAAACTTCATATCAGTAAAACCTTTGAACCTTTTATTCTTCCTTCCTTTAAGTCCTGTAATGCTTTATTTGCATCTGTAAGCTTATAATATTCTATTTCAGGTTTCACTGGAATTTTTGAGGCAAGATTTAGAAAATCTTCTGCATCTTTTTTAGTAATATTTGCAACAGTTTGAATCTGCTTTTCCATCCATAGATGTTCTTTATAATCAAGAGATAAAAGTCTTTGTTTCTCTTCATCCTGCATTCTTATAAGATTTATAACTATTTTACCTCCTTTATTTAAGTTTTCGATCGCATTTAAAAGTATTGACCAGACTGGAATAGTATAAATAGCCTTATCTGCCTTGATATAAGGTGTTTGATCTAAAGAATAGACATAATCTGCACCAAGTTTTTTAGCAAGAATTTGTTCTTCTCTATTTCTTGTATGAACAGAAATCTTTGAATCTGGATAAAGATATTTTATAACCTGAAAAACCTGATGATTGGCTGAACCAAAACCCCAGATGGAGATATTTTCTCCATTTTTAATATTGGCAAGTCTTATTGATCGATATCCAACAGATCCCCCGCACAATAACGGTGCTGATTCGCTTAATTTATTTTTATAGTATAGAGGAATTTTAACTGCATATTTTTCATCAATAACAAAATACTCTGCATAACCTCCATTTTCATGACAACCTGTTGCTTTAAACTGATCGCATAAATTTTCTCTTTTAGTA
>JBKBTB010000177.1:0-3858 GCA_046291015.1 Exilispira sp.
GAGATAAAAACTTTGATATATATGAACTTGAAAAAAAAATACTCGATGTAATTGATCAGGAAGGATTTTTTAATTAAAATTTATAAATAATTTTAATTTTTAAAGAATTTTCTTAATTTAATTTTATAATTGTAAGGAATTTATTATGTCATTCGAACATCATATTAATAATTCTTATTTTTCGCATGCAACAGAATTACTATATACCTTAACAGTATCCGAAATTATGGAAAAGAATGTAATATCAGTTATGGAGAATTATACCATCAAAGAAACCATGGATGTTTTTAAAAGTCATCATATAACAGGATGTCCGGTTGTAAATAACGAAAATGTTCTTGTTGGAATAATTTCAATGTCGGATATTTTAGAAGCATTATATCAGAATAAATCCCGCGATTTAGTTAAAAACTGGATGACAACAAAAGTTTATACCATACATCCAGAAGTTAATATTATTAAAGCATTGGATTTGATTTCGACTAAATCGGTAGGTAGAATACCTGTAATTGATTATGATAGAAAGGTTATCGGAATTATTACCAATGGGATAATACTTAAAAGTCTTCTATTAAGAGTTGAAAAATTTAGTGAAGCAACAGAAAAAGAAGCCATAAAGCTTGCATCAGCATTAAATCTTGATGAAATAAGAATTGATCAACCAATAAAATTTAAATGGGAATTAAAACAAAATGATTTTGAAAATGCTGGAAAGCTTTCCTCGGAATTAAAAAAGATTTTGGGGAAACTGAATATTGATAGAATAATAATTAGAAGAATTTCGATTGCAACATATGAAGCAGAAATAAATGTTCTTATACATAGTACAGGGGGTTATGCTCTTATCGATATTAATTCTGAGAGAATTCATGAGGAATTTATTGATTTTGGCCCCGGAATTCCCGATATCGAAAAAGCTATGGAAGAAGGATATTCAACTGCCAGTCAGCTTGCAAGAGATCTTGGCTTTGGTGCAGGAATGGGACTTCCAAATATTAAAAAATCTGTAGATATATTTAACATACAATCTTCAAGCGAAGGTACTAAACTTATATTTGAGGTTTATTTTGATAAAAAACATTAAGATAATGAATATTTATAGAAAATTAGAGTATAAATAAAATTAAATTTTAAAAGGGAATCAAAGTTTGAAAAAACGCAATATTTCTAATAGTGATAATTTTCAAGTTTTAGCAGAATATACTGACTATCTTTTTGGAGAGAAAAACTTTAGCATAAATACAATAAATTCTTATAAACATGATGTTTACACCTTTTTTGAAGAGATTAATAAAAATTTTAAAAAAATAGATGAAGAAGATATAATATTTTTTTTATTTAATATTCAAAAAAATGATAGATCCAATGCTACTGTAGCAAGATATTATTCCAGTCTTAGCAGTTTTTTCGAATTTTTAATATTAAAAAATTATAGAAAATCAAATCCGATCTCTTTGATTGATTATCCAAAAATCTCAAAAAATCTTCCGGATTACTTAACTTATGATGAAATAAAAATATTATTCAATTCAATTGAAAGTGCCAAATTAGATCTGTTCACAAAAAAAAGAGATTTAGCAATCTTCGAAATTCTCTATTCATGCGGTCTAAGAGTTTCAGAATGTGCTTATTTAAAATTGAGTCAAATTAATTTTGAAGAAAAATATCTTATTGTATATGGCAAGGGAAGGAAAGAAAGGCTTGTTCCTTTTGGGAAAAATGCAGATCAGAAGTTAAATGATTATCTTGAGCTTAGATTAAAATTAAGTGATGTTAAAACTCCATTTGCATTTATTTCAAGGCTTAAAAAACCTATTTCAAGAATTGCAATCTGGAAAAGGTTAAAATATTATAGTAAAATTGCCAATATAAATAAAAATATATATCCACATATATTAAGGCATTCTTTTGCAACTCATTTAATAATGAATGGTGCTGACTTAAGATTTGTCCAGGAACTTTTAGGCCATAGTTCTATTGTAACGACAGAGATCTATACACAAATAGATTATAGGCACTTAAAAGAAATGTATGAAAATTATATATTTAATCTTGATATTTAATTTTTTCATAAATAGTAAGATTGTTAACATTGTCTATAAATAATTTAATTAATTATTTAATTTAATGAAATTCTTATAAAAGTTATTTAATAAAGAATAAACCTCATCAATATTTTCTGCTCTTATAGTTGGTTCAACCCTTTTATCATCAATACATATTCCAGCAAAATTTTTACTTACTCCATCAATCCAGCTGCAACATATTATTGGTTTATTATACTGCCAGGCATATGTGAGCTCGCAAAGTGTGCCGCTTTTCCCTCCAACGACAACAACAACATCAGCTGATGCAACTGTAATGCAATTTCTTGCATATCCTATGGTAGTTGCAATAGATATAGTGGAGTATATATTAACTGCATCAATAGAATCGAAAGGGAGAATAGCAACAGAAATGCCATTTGCATCATAACATCCTCGTGAGCTTGCTTCCATTACTCCAGTTCTTCCACCATTAATTAAAACCCACCCTTTTCCCCCGATAAAGCAACCCAAATCATAGGAAAGATCATTTTCAACTTTTGTTGCATTGCTACTACCAATAATTGAAACCTGAAATTTTCTTGCTCTTTTCATAAGCCTTTTTCATTTTTATCAATTTTATCAATTTTTCTTAAATTTTTCTTGAAGCATTCTGTATACAATATCCGGAACCATTTTTGAAATATCTCCTCCTAAACTTGCAATTTGCTTTATTAAAGAAGAAGAGAGATAAAAATATTTTTCATCTGTCATTAAAAATATTGTATCAACACCTTTTGAAGAAAGCCATCTATTTGCAAGAGCCATTTCAAACTCATATTCAAAATCCGAAACAGCCCGAAGTCCCCTTACCAAATAATGAATCTTGTTTTCAATTAAAAAATCGATTAAAAGACCTTTATGATGTGTAACTGAAACATTTGGTAGGTTTGCTGTTAATTCTTTTGCTATTTTTAATCTTTCTTCAACTGTAAATAGTGTGTTTTTTGCAGGGTTTGAACTTATAAGAACTACAAGATTATCAAAAAGTTTTGAGCTTCTATAAATAATATCTAGATGCCCATTTGTAATTGGATCAAAAGTGCCTGGATAAACTCCACTTTTCATCTATTATCCTTTTAAAATTTATATCAGTTGTATTTTTTACTTACAAAAAATAAAATAAAAAAGTAAAAAAAATAAATGAATAAAAAGATTATATAAAAACCATATAAACTAACAAAAAAATTTTACATAAAAAATATTACATAAAAATATTAATTTTCAAATATTATTAAATTTTATCAATATAAGTTGAAAGACTTACCAATTTTGTTATAATTAATTTAACAAAGATAGCTTATTTATTAAAATTTAATAATACAGGTAGAATTTAATGATCAGAATATTTAAGCAAAAGAATTATCTATTATTAATCTTTATTTTATCAATTATTATCATTATTTTAATATCTCTACCATTTATTATTAATGAGAGATTTGAAAAAATCAATTTAATATTTTTAAAAATATCAAATATTTCTAAAGTATTAATTTATTTCATTATTTTGCTTCCCATCTTTGTAATTTTTCTTCTTCTAAAATCTCATAATTTAGTTAGTGAAAATTATTTTTTCGAATTCATCTTCCATCTTACTACCTTCTTATTATTTGGTTTTCCCTTTTTAATATTATCTTTCTTGGCAGATTTGCTTTTCAATCATGATAAAAAAATCAAGATACTTTTACATATATTAATATACACCATTATCATCCTTCTTATCATATATACTATTTATTTTTTTAAAAATACCGGTTATTTTTTATCTATTTTT
>JBKBTB010000178.1:0-3852 GCA_046291015.1 Exilispira sp.
AATAGAATCACTAATTTTAACTGGATTGATTTTTTTTTCTAATTTCATAATTATAACTTTATTATAGCTTTAATAATACTGGTTTAATCAACTAATGGAAGATAGATAAAAAATGAAGTTCCAAAACCTTTTTCAGATTTTACATCTATAAAACCATCATTTTGTTTTATTATATTATATACTATTGAAAGTCCAAGACCAGAACCATTTTGACCTTTTGTAGTAAAAAATGGTTCAAATATCTTCATTAAAACATTTTTATCCATACCACAACCGGTATCTTTAACAGTTATTTTTACATATTTTTTTCTGGCATCAAGAGGTACTGAATTTTTTTTATTATTTTCATCATTATTTACAAATTCGGTTTTAATAATTATCTTACCCTTTTTTTCTATTGAATCATATGCATTTACAAGTAAATTAAGAAGAACCTGATCGAATTGAGATTTATTCATTTTGATATAAAATTTTTCAGAGGGTAAGTTATAGATAATCTCAATATCTTTTTTAGTCGAAGTTTTGAAAATTGCCTTTAATGATGATATCTGATCGTTGACTTCAAAAATTAAAGTTTCTGGATTTTTTTTCTGATAAAACAATTTTATCCTTTCTGTTAATTCCAGACCTTTTTTTATAATATCAAGACAATCAATAAGATTTTGATTAATATCTTCTATATTCTTATTTAAAGTTTTGTAAAAATTTGAATCCTCTTTTTTTAATTTTTTTTCTTTAATATCAACAAGATAAACAGTATAAGATCTCTTTATATTTTCAATATTATCCAGTGAAATCTGAATGATGCCTTTTAAGCTGGAAATAATATTATTGAAATCATGGGATATTTCGCTTGAAAATCTACAAAGAGCTTCCATTTTCTGAATTTGAGCAATTTGATTTTGCATTTGAATTAAATACTGTTCATTTTCCTTTTGTTTTGTTATATCTCGAATACTTCCGACAATATATTGTGGCTTATTAAATTCATCTTTAATAATTTCAAAAAGATCTGAAAACCATCTTATGGAGCCATCTTTATGGATAAATCTATATTCATAAAATTTTTGTGAATCTTTTTCTTTTTGAGAATAAGGTAAATATGATTTAATTAATTTTTCCCTATCCTCTTGATGAATCCTTTCCCAGAATAATGAGGGATTATTCATCAATTCTTCCTTATCAAATCCGGTTATTTGTTTGCATGCTGAAGATATATATTCCAATTTTCTTTCGGGCAGATATTCACGATAATGCATTTCTAAGGAGTATTCGAGTAAATCTGAAAATATTTTTTGTTGATATTTTAACTCCAGTAAAAATTGTTCTTTCATTTTAAATAATAATAATCCCTGGAAAGTAAAATGAATTAAATTTATTTCTTCTCTAAAAAATTGATCTCTTAAACTTCCAATAATTATGATAGACTGCAAAATTTCGCCAATATATATCGGAATTAATATATATGTAAATTTATAAGAATCAAAACAAATTTTACCTATTTTTTCATTTTTGATCTTTCTGGTATTCTTTTTAATTTTACAAATAAATAAAGGTTCTTTGTTAGTCTTTAATAAATAATAATTATCATCAATAAGCTTTTTAAAGTCTTTAATAATTTCCTCATCATAGGTTTTGACAAGTGCAGATTCATCCATGTAATATAGAACAGGTTTATCTTTAATTTCTAATGGAAAATATATTAAGACATTTGAATCAAAATAAATAAAAATAGATTCTGCTGCTTTTGATATTAAATCTTCCTCAATCTTATACTTTTGAAATATATTGAGTAAAACCTCTGAAAGATGTTTTCTATATTCATAGATATTTTTTTCTAACTGATTACTGGCAATAATAATAATAATTTTTTCATTATTGTTTTCATATAGATAAAATTTTGCGCTAACAGGTAAAAGAATATTATTTTTATTTGCAATTGAAGTTGATAAGATTATATATTTACTTTTATTAAGTTTTTGAAAAATCTTATTCTTTTCTTTTATACTTATTTTATCGAAAATATTATCAAATTTAATTTTAGATATATCATCTTTGCTATAATTTAGTAAATTGTAAAATACTTGATTGGCATAGACTAATTCATCTGTATTATCCTTTATCTTAAAAATAAAAACTATTTCTTCAGTTTGATCAAAATACAAAAATAATAATCTAAGAGCTTCTGAATTAAAATTAAATATTTTTTCTGCCATATTCATAAATTCTTATTTTATTTTATATATAATTTGTTTTTTATATTAAAATTAAGCAAATATAAAATAATATTTAAATTCTAAATTTCAAATAAATTATTCCAGCTCAATTGATATTCTCTTTTTGCTTCATTATATGATATAAATTCTATATTAATATTTTTTCTTTTATAAATTTCTTTGCACAAATAAATTTTTATTTTTTTATATAATTCAAGATCTATAAAATTATACAAACTTAATTCTGTAAGTGGTTTTGGAATTAAAGGATTTATTGAAATAGATATTTTTGGTAATTTATTTAATTTTTGTTTTGTATGATTTTGAATTTTATCAATTAAGAGTATTAAAGCATCTGCTTCACATATTAATTCTTCCATTCTTTTCTCATAATTATATTCAAAATACATTGATTTCAATCCCAGTATAAAATAAAATTTAAATCTTGAAATACCTTTATTCATAGCTAATAGAATAAATTCAATAATCTCATTATTTGTAAACCTTTTGCCTATAGAAAACCTTAATTTTTCTATTGCTGTTTCGGGTGCAATAGTAACTGTTTTTAATTTCATCTGGCTAATAATATTCAAAAAGTTATCACTTATACTATCAAGGCGAAGAGAAGAAAGATGTAAAGTTGCATCAGGAAAAGCCTTTCTTATTTCTTCTATATATTTATAAGGTGGTACAACAGCCGAAATTAAGCCGAAATTTTTAGTAAATTTATATGCATACATTAATTTATTTATTATCTGATCAAGATCAAACAATTTATAATTTTCATATAAAAAACCAAGATTGCAAAAATGACACTTAAATGGACAACCTCTTGATAATTCGATTAAAAAATAATTTGGAAATGAAGAATATTTTGAAATAAAAATCGAATATGCGGGTATCTTTGTATTTGAAACTCTGTAATAATAAGATTTGAATTCCAGTAATTTATTATTCAAAATCTTTTTTTTTTCTATTATACTTTTATTATCAAACAGATCATTATTAAAATGATCTTTAATGAGTTCACTTTTTAAAAAATCAAGCTCTTCAATATTAAAAGATTTATTAAAATATTCTTCACTTTCACCAATTCCAAATTCCGTTGCAAAATCATAAAATAAAAATGGACTTAAATTAACAGCGGCTCCACCAATTATTATTTTATTATTACTGGCTGGAAAATGCTTAAAAGAACTTTTAAATCCTTTTTTTAAGTTGTCCAAATCATTTTCATATGAAATAGTAATAAAAATATATTGAAAGTCATTGATTTTTTTGTCTGTATCATATGAAAAAAATTCTTGATTGGCTCTATCATAAAAAAATCTTACAGGTTTATGGCCAATTGATATAAGATTTTTAATCAGAATATGAAATCCAAGATTTGAAGAACCAACTTTAAATTGCTCGGGATATACTAATGCAACATTCTTGGAAAATTTTAAATTTCTTAAATTCTCTTCTATCCAGATTTCATCAAATTTTTTTTTAATACCGGTCATTTTAATCAGTTGATTTTTCAGCAGAAAATCTTTTTTGTTTTAAAAAAGCAGGAATTTCTGCATTATCCCCATAAATTTGCTTTTTTAATGATTCATAATCATCGTAAGCTATAATAGTTGCATAATTCCCA
>JBKBTB010000179.1:0-3837 GCA_046291015.1 Exilispira sp.
GTCAAGTCATATGTAACTGGTAAAATTTCAGTTTCATAAAAGGCATCTATAATTTGTTCATTTTTTTCTAATCCTAAAACTCGTAAAAATGTTGTTGCTGGTATTTTTCTTTTTTTATCTATTCTAACAGAAATAATTTCTTTTTTTTCATCAAGTATAAATTCAAGCCACGCACCTTTATCTGGAGAAAGTCTTGCCTGATATTCATTGTTTCTATCATCATATTTAAACATTACTCCTGGAGATCTGTGAATTTGAGATACAACAACTCTTTCAGCGCCATTTATTATAAATGTTCCGGCTTCGGTTAATAATGGGAAATCTCCAAAATAAATTTCTTTATTTCTAACTTCACCTGAATCTTTAAAAATAAGATTAACTAAAATTTTTATTGGAATTGAATAGGTCTTCCCCTTAACTCTTGCTTCTTCAATTGTATATTTTGGCTGACCGAAATTATATTCAACAAATTCCAGCACTATATTATTATTCTTTGATTCAATTGGAAAGTGACTTCTAAATAAATCCTCTAAACCCTGAATTTCAACAGGCAATTTATTTAACTTTTTTTGTAATTGTAAAAACCATTCATAGGATATTTTTTGAATTTCTAAAAAATTTGGAAATTCTATGATTTCATCTTTATTACCGCCTATATAAAACCTATTTGGATTATTTTTAATTGGTGAAAATTTCACCTTCATGAATTTCTCCTGAATATTTATGATTAAAAAACTTTAAATTTTTAAAAAAAAAATTATGGAATTATTTGAATATTGAATGAAGGGAGCATCCCTACCCCCTTCACTTAAAAGTAAATAAATCGAATTAAATTGCCAATTTCCTGGCATTATTTTAACTCTACCTGAGCACCTGCTTCTTCTAATTTTTTCTTAATAGCATTTGCTTCTTCTTTTGGCACATTGGTTTTAATTGGTTTTGATGCATCTTCAACTGCATCTTTTGCTTCTTTTAAACCAAGAGATGTGATTTCTCTGACTCTTTTTATAACTTCAATTTTCTGAGCTCCTGGATTTTTTATATAGATATCAAATTCTGATTTTTCTTCCTTTTCAGCAGATTCTCCACCTGCTGCAGCAGCAGCTGGAGCTGCCATCATCATAGGTGCAGAAGCACTAACACCAAAAGTTTCTTCAAGAGCTTTTACTAAATCGTTTAACTCCATTACTGTCATGCTTTTAACAGCTTCAATAATCTGTTCTTTCGTAAGATTTGACATATTTTCTCCCTTTATAAATATTTTTTTATTTAGATTGAGCAATTTGATTGATTACCCTTGGTAATCTGGCAATAATTTCACCTAAAGCCCTTGTATATCTTGTATAAGGACTTGCAAGAATGTTAGCAAGCATGCCATAAAGTTCAATTTTAGTTGGAAGATCGGCAAGTTTTTCAGCCATACTTTCATCAAGAAAACTATTTTCAAATATAGCGCCTTTAATTGAAACTACTTTAGTTTTTTGAAGATTTTTAACCTCTTTAACAATACTGCTGATATCATCATTTCCATATACTATAAAAGTATTCAATATAAACATCTGTTCAGGTAAAGCGATTTCAAGAGCTTCTCTGGCAGCTAATTTTGCAATATTTGTTTTAATAACCTTTACATTACCATTTTTTTCCTTTATTTTAGACCTAAGATCCTCAAACTGCTTAACAGTTATTTTTGAAAAATTACAGAAAAGGACAAAACTATTTTCTTGAAAAATTGATTTAATATCATTAAAATGCTTTGCCTTTTCCGGTCGGATTTCTCTTTTTTTCTCCATAAAATTTCCTTCTTAATTGGTAGATAGAATAAGGTATAAATTTATATATAAATGCGTAATAGCTCAAAAACTTAAAAAATAATAGATTTAAGCCAGACTGGTTAAATCTATTTTAACAGATGGAGACATGGTAGTTGAGATATAAATAGATAATATATAGTTCCCTTTTAAATCAGATGGCCTTTTTCTTAATATATCCTGATAAAGCTGATTAAAATTCTCAAATATTTGATCATCATTCATTGATTTTTTTGCAAAGACCACATGAACAACTCCAGCTTTATCTGCTTTATATTCCAATTTACCCTGTTTTATTTCTTTAACAGCATTTGCAATATTATCTGTTACTGTTCCTGTTTTTGGATTTGGCATTAATCCTTTTGGACCAAGAATTTTTGCAATTTTACCAATTTCTTTCATCATATCTGGTGTTGCTATACAGGCATCAAAATCCAGCCAGTTATTCTTTATTTTCTCAATATATTCATCGGCTCCGGCGTAGTCTGCTCCTGCTGAAATAGCTTCTTCTGCCTTTTGGCCTTTAGCGAAAACGAGAATTTTCTTTGTTTTACCAAATGTATTTGGTAATAAAATGGTCGATCTAATAGAATGTTTTTTCTCCAGTTTTAGGTTAAATGATGCCTCAAATGTTTCATCGAACTTTGCATATGATATTTTTTTTATTAAAGATATAGCATCTTTAATATTATATGCTTTAGGCTCAATACTTTCTTTTGCCTTTCTATAAAGTTTTCCATGAACTGCCATTTTTAATTCTCCTTGATAACTAATCTATAACTTCAACACCCATAGATTTACAGGTACCTTCGACAATTTTAGCTGCTTGTTCAATATCTTTTGTATTTAAATCTGGTAATTTTTTTGCAGCTATTTCTTTAACCTGCTTTCTCGTGATTCTACCAACCTTATTTTTATTTGGAGTAGCCGATCCTTTTTCAAGGTTAATAGCCTTTTTAACCATAAAAGAAACTGGTGCGACTTTAAAGGCAATATCAAAAGTTCTATCTTTATAAATAGTAACTATAGTTGGAATAAGTTCGCCTTTTCTATTTGATGTTTTTGCATTAAAAGTCTGGACAAACTGTTGTAAATTAATACCAGTTGGTCCAAGAGCTGTACCTATTGGAGGAGCTGGCTTAGCTTCTCCACCTACTATCTGTAATTTAACTATTTGTTTAATTTCTTTTGCCATAACTTATCCTTTTAATATTATTTGGTCATTATTTTTTTTCTATTTGTTCTACTGTTAACTCTACTGGAGTAGGTCTATCAAAAATCTTAACCTCAACTATTACTTTTGTTTTATCTTTATCAATCTCTTTTATTATTCCCGAACACCCCTTAAATCCACCGGCAACAATATTTATCTCTTCTCCTACTTCAAATGAAGAACCTATTGCTTCAGTTTCACTTTCTTTGATCTGTCCTATATTTACTAGATATGATTTCACCTCAGCTTTTGATAAAGGAACAGGTCTATCTGTTCTTTTAGAACCCAAAAAACATGAAACCGAAGAAATACTTAAAATTTCCTTGACAATCTTCTTCCAGTAATTCTCATCTTCTGGATTATCTGAAAAATCAATTTCGACAAAAACATAACCAGGGTATAATCTTGAGGTAAACTCTCTTTTTTTACCCTTTATTTTTTTTTCAGTTTTTGATTCCGGAACAACTGGATTAAAAACATATTTTTCCAGATATGTATTCTTTATAATCTTATTTAAATAGTCAACCACTTGATGCTCTGTACCACTTGTGACTTTAAGAATATAGTAATTTTTCATAAACCAAAAATCCACTGAATAAATTTACCAATCCCCAAATCAACTATAAGAAAAAAAAGAGAGAAAAAAGCAATAATTATAAGAATACCTATTAAATGAGAAGGGACAGATTTAGTAACAATATTCCAGTCAATCTTTTTTAGCTCCCTATAAGAAGAGACAATAAAGGTAGTAAATCTCTTAAATATGTTTTGTTTGGTCATTATGCCTCCGAAATTTAAGGAAACAGGCCAGGA
>JBKBTB010000180.1:0-3827 GCA_046291015.1 Exilispira sp.
GAAGATAAAAACGATATTTAATCACGAATTTAAAGTTTTTGCATTAAATAAAACATTTTTAATATTAACTTTAATCGGTCCTTTTCTTATAATTGCTGTTACCATACTTCCAGCTATTTTTACGATGAATACCTCTGAGAAGTTAAATATAAGCATCTATTGCGAAGATAATAGTTTGCTTGCTCAACTTCGACAGATTCTTTCTTACATAATGAATTTATACGATATTGAAAAGGTTAAAAGTATACTTATTGAAAAGAAATATATCAGTCAATCATATAGCCTTCAGAAAAAGGAAGATATGATAAACATGCTTGACATAGCAACATCTAAAAAAATTGTTAGTGGTTATCTATTTATAGATAAGGATTTTTTAAATAGCAGAAATGCGACTTTTGTTGTTAATAAGGTCGCAGATTATAAAAATATTGGAATGATTGAAATGGTATTAAAACAAATTCTTGTGTCCAATAATCTTGTTAAGGCTGGATTAAATCCAGCTCTTTTAGGTTCAATTTTTGTTGAACCCAGGCTCGAAGTAAAACAACTCACAAATTCTGGTAAAGAAAATCAGGATTTTCTTTCTCTTTTAATGACATGTCTTGGCATGGGCATGCTACTTTATATGACAACTCTTTTATATGGTCAATCTATCGGTAGATCTGTTTTATCAGAAAAAACTTCCAAAACTGTTGAAATACTTCTATCTTCTGCAAAGCCAATTGAATTTTTATATGGTAAGATACTTGGACAGGCTTTTGCAGCAATTTTACAATATACTGTCTGGGTAATTATGGGTGTTATTTTCTTTAAATATTTTGGACCTATTTTAAAATTAAATGTGATTTTCGCAGTGAAGCCTCAATATCTTCTTTATCTTATAGTATTTTTCATACTTGGTTTTTTCCTTTATTCTGCTGGATTTGGTATAATTGGATCTGCTTCTTCGGATGAACAAAATTTAGGACAATTATCCTGGCCTTTAATTATATTTTTAATGATTCCAATAGTAATGATTTCACCATTGGTTATGAATGCAGATTCAACTCTGGTCAAATTCATGTCATTTTTTCCAATGACCTCGCCTATTGTTATGTTTATAAGGATAATTGTGTCAATGCCTCCATTATATGAAATTATAATTTCCATAATAATATTGCTTTTTTCAATACTTTTATTCATGTTGATAGCTTCAAAGGTTTTCCCGATAGGACTTCTAATGTCGGGAAGAAAATTTACATTTAAAGACATTAAAAGCTGGATAGAGTAAATTTAAGTAATCTTCAAAAAGCAAATATTTCTTTTAAACTTTACAAAATATTTTTATTTGATATTCATTTTTGATGTCAAATTGTTCTTCAAATGGCCCATTCGTCTAACGGTCAGGACGCAGCCCTCTCAAGGCTGTAATAGCGGTTCGATTCCGCTATGGGCTAATTTTATATTTTAATTTGAATAAATTTCAACTCTATTCTTTCCTTTGTTTTTTGCCCTGTACATTGCAATATCGGCTTTATTTATAAGTTCATCTATAACCATGCCATCTTCTGGAAAGAAGCTCAAACCTATGCTAACTGTTATTTTAATATTACTATCGAAAAATTCCAGATTTTCAATATTGGTTCTAATTCTTTCGGCTACAATTGTTGCATTGTCCATGGATGTATCCATAAGACAAACTGTAAATTCTTCTCCGCCATATCTACCAACAATATCAATATTTCTCAAAGAATTTTTAATGGTTTGAGCAACTTTACTGAGTACAATATCTCCTTTTTGATGGCCAAAATTATCATTTACCTTTTTAAAATTATCTATATCTATCATCAAAATTGCAAATATAGTAGACTTTTTATTAATATTTAAAACCTGATAACATTTTTTAAAAAAGTTTTCCCTTGTAAGGACCCTTGTTAAATAGTCATTCATATATATTTTTTCAAGTTGAATTCTTTCAAAAAGCTCTGAAAGATAAAGAGCACAAAATTGAATTGTCTGATATTGAAGTTTTCTATTTTTAATTGTTTTCGAATCAAAATAAAAATAGCCTCTGAGCATAACGCCCTGAAGATTTTTTTTATCGTATTTTTCTAAGGATGCAATTCTTTGGATTGCATTGACAAAGTATATAGGCAGATAAAGTATCTCCGATATATTACTATTTTTTATTTTTTTAAATAATGGCTGTTGTGGATAAAAATAATCATTTTCCATAAAATTATATGAAGGTTCGAAATTGTGATAAAGTATCGGTTGTTTGCATATACTTTCTTTTAATCTTATTTCCTTGTTTTCATAAAGATATAACATCCCTCTATCAAAACCGAAGTGATTTGTAAGTTCACTTAAAAGACTAATAAAGTAATCCTTATCATAACCATCTTTAGGTAAAGAAATATTTTTAAATGAAGAAATAGAATAATCACTAAAATTTTCCCCCCTCTTTTTATCTGATTTATTGATCTTTTCGATAAGGTTAATCATTTGTGAAAAATTCTCTTTAATATAGGGGAAAAATAAAAATTCAGTATTTATAAATTCTAAAAAAGGATTGAATTGTCGGTAAAAAATTTGTAAATAAAGTTTTAGTTTTTCAATATTTTTAGTGTTTTTAAGAATTTGCAGGTAAAATAGAAATATATAGATCTTAAAAAATATCCCACTTGAACTCCATGGCTCTATATCATTTAACTTAAAGTATATGGAAATATATCTCATTAAAGTTTGATCTGTATATCTATTATTTGTATTTATTCTATAAAATATCGATAAATCTGAATTACAAACTTTAGAGTCTTTTCCATATTTTTTTACCAACTCCTTTATTAAATTTAAATATTCACTTTTTTCGAAAAATAATAAACCATAAATACCAAGTAAAGAAGTAAAAAATTCGGTATTTACTATTTTGTCTTTATCCTCAGTATATTCTATAAAGATATCTTTAATTTTATCTTTTAATTCAGTTAAACTTTTATTCTCTAAAGATTCGTTATTGATTAAATAGTATATAATTGGTTTAATCAAATTGTAAAGATATTTTAATTCAAATTTTTCATCCTGATATTCAATTTTATCCTTAACCGTGCATAGGTTTTTGTAAAACAAATTTAAATATTCTTTTTTTTCAAAGATATAAAAAGGGAAAGTAAGAATTGTATAGAGGTGTAAAAATCTTCTTATTGTGAAAAAAGAGTAATTTTCAAAATTTTGAAAAATTTCATCTTTATATTTTGAAACTATATTAAAAATTTCTTCAAAATTACCTTCCTCAAGGAGGTACAAAAAGATGTTGCAAAAGGACAATATTAAATATGTTTTTTCTGCTAAAAATGGAGCTAACTTTAGCATTTTTCTGCTTCTTTGTAACCTTATCTTTTTATCCATTTCAAGAAGATTTAGGTTGTTATAGCTAACAAATAATAAGGTTTTATCTTCAAGCTGCCTGGCATATTCTAATGCATTTATCATGTATTTTCTTGCTTTTTCAAATTCCTTATTTCTATAATTTACAACTCCTAAATTATTGTAGGAATGAAAAATATATTTAATATCTTTAAGCTGCTCTGCTTTCATAAGAAAATATTTTAAGTATGAAGCTGCTTTTTTATAATCGCAGCTGTAAATTATAGAATATGACATCCTGTGCAATAAAGGTAGATAAAGACTTTTATCGAAATTATTATCAAGACAAAGAATTCTAATAGCCTGTTTGGCAGTCTTTATAGAATTATTATGATCATATCTTGAAAAATAATCCTCTGCCCTTGCATATAAGAATAATTTTTTTAATTTATCGGAAAGCTTATCAAAATTTTTTTCTATTA
>JBKBTB010000181.1:0-3818 GCA_046291015.1 Exilispira sp.
TATATTCCAGAATGTTATTTTTAAGAATAGCTTCTTTATGAAGTTCATCAAAAATAGATTTAGATATCTTATAAGAAACCTTTTTATTATCTGAACTTAAAAGAGCAAAACCAAATTTCCCGGAAGATTTTATCGATGTCCCACGAATTCTAATATAAATAATATTTTCAACAGGTTTAAATATGGCAATTGCCTCTTTATTTGAAGTCGTTATACCACCATCCTTAAAAGGAGAAGTATATATAGTAGATGGATAGAGCGTTTTTTTATCTTTTTTATAAACAGAAACAATAGCATATTCAAGATTATAACTTATTCCAAAGGCATTTGAATTATAAGAATCAATCACAAATAATTTATACTGGTTCTTTATATCTACCTGAAATTCTAAAAATATATCCTTTTCTGGCTCAATAGTAAATGTATCAAATAAAATTGATTGTAAAGATACAAAAAATAAGGTTATAACTAAAACTATTATAAATAAAAAAATTCTTTTTCTCATATTAAAATATCCCTTTGTACATTATTTTAAATCAAATATTAAGAAATTCAATTTTTATTTAAATTATAATTCTTATCATTGAAATCATGGAAATTTTTTTAATTAATTTGAAAAATAAAGAAAACTATTGATAAAAATTGAGTATTATAGATGTCCCTTCTTTTAAGGATGAGTATATTTCAAGATTTATATTATATAAAAGGCATATTTCTTTTACAATAGATAACCCAATACCACTGGAATTTATATTTTTAATACCATTATTTCCCTTATAAAATCTTTCAAAAATATTGGGTAAATCTTTTTCATCAATACCTATGCCATTATCTCGTATTATAATTGAAAATCTTATATTTTTTTTATCATCTGTATCTTTTTTCAAGCTAAAAAAGGAGTAATTGTTCTTTATCAGATACTGTGATAAATTATTAATATATTCAATGGCTTCATTTCCTGAAAATAAAGAAACTTCTATTTTTTTTATATTGCTAACATTATGTAGTGCGGAATTTTTCAATAAATTCTCTATTAATGATCTTAAATGATTTCTTCTAATTCTAAAAAAAACTTCATCTTTTAAATTTTTAGTTATTTCTATCTTATCTTTATTGAATAAATACAGGATTTTGTCTATATATATTTCAATCTCTTCATTTATTAAAATTAAAGGAATATTTTCCATATTTATATCTTTATTGCTTGAAAATAGGTTTATCTGATCGACAAGTTCATTTATCCTTTCAATTTCAGAATCTATTGTCATAATTGTTTGAGTGGAGATATCGATAATACCATCATTTATGCCATAAAGATAAGATCTTATTATATTTATAGGAGTTGAAATATCATGGGTTATTTGCGAAGTTACTGTTTTTCTGAACTGATAATCATTTTTTAACTGAATAGATAATTTGTTAAAAGCATCAATTAAAATGCCTATCTCATCTGATCTATTATTGTCAATTATTTCTTCAAAATTTCCATTTGAAAGTTTTATAGTCTTTTCTATAATTTTTCTGATTGGCTTTGTAAATTGTTTTGATATTAAAGTCGATACCGGCAAAGATATAAATAACAAACCCACATAAAACAATAAAAATGCAAATCTTATCTTTTCTATAAATTCTCTTGCCGCATTATTAAAAAAAAGAATATTGATTGTATACAATCGAAGTGGATAAGGTCTAAAAATATATTGCTCCATAAAAAAACCAGCTTTTAACTTTGGAGGAGTAAATCTTCTTTCTTTACCAAATTGATTTGGCATTGGCGAAAAATTATTTGATTTTGGAGGAGGAGGAATAAATTCAAAACCGTTTTTGCTATAATAAAAAACAAGATTCCTGTTTAAAAATATAACACAGGAAACAATATATCTATTCTCTTTTAATAAATTTTGAATTTCAACAAATTTTTCAAATTTTGTAATATTTTCACTGTAATTAGCATCATTTTTTTCAATAATTTCTTTTAATTGTTCAATGAAATGTTCTTTTTCTTTATCAACATCTTCCGAAAGAAAAAGGCTAAACTGTCTATTGATAAAGTTTTGTATAAAAAGATATGAAAATATCATTATAATTAAAAGAAAAATGCTGATTGCTAAAAATAATTTAATCCACAAATATATTTTAATTTTTCTCATTATCTATTTTATATCCAAGTCCAAATATCGTTTTAATATAATCTTTTCCAATTTTTTTTCTTATATTTTTTATATGAGTATCTATTGTTCTATCTGAAATTATAGTACCACTTTCTGTAATTGTATCGATTAATTGTTCCCTGGAAAAAACAACCCTGGGATTTTGAACAAGTTTAAAAAGTATTTCAAATTCTGCTCTTGTTAAATCTACTTTTTTATCCCCCACCTTTACAAGAAAATATTTTCTATCAAGCTCTAAATCTTCAAACTTAACTTTATCTATATTTAAAAAACCAGATCTTTTTAATATAGCCCTCACACGCAAGACAACCTCATAAGGTGTAACTGGTTTAACCACATAATCATCAGAACCCAAAAGCAAACCTTCGATTTTATCCTGGTCGCTTCCTTTAGCAGTTAGCATAAGAACTGGTATGTTTTTAAATTCTCTTACCTTTTGCAATAGTTCATCACCGCTTATACCTGGAAGCATTCTATCCAGTATGATAAAATCAATTTCATTTTTTATTGCCAATTCCAAACCTTTTTCACCTGTTTCGGCAGTCAAAATATCAAAACCTTCTTTTTCAAAATAAAGTTTAAGTATATCGAGAAATTTTCTTTCATCTTCAACTATTAATATCTTCATACTACAATTTAAATATACAATAAAATTTGAAAAATTTGTGAATATTTTGTGTTTTTTTTATAAAATTTTATCTTATAACTAATATTGACTAATTATTTATAATTGATATTTTAGATTTGGTTATAAAAAATCTATTTCTTTAAGATCTTATTTAGAGTTTTTTATTATAATTTCAGGAGTATTTTATGTTAGAAAAAATTGCAGAAAAAGTATTTAAGCTTTCAAAGGCTCAGCAAACTGAAATATTTTTCTACCATAATGTTGAAGCACTAACCAGATTTGGTCAGAATCAGATAACTCAACATGTCGAATCAAACAATCAAAACATGATGATAAGAATGCTTGATAATAAAAGAACTGCATCTATTTCTATTTCTAATTTTTCAGACTCAGTTATTGAAAAAGCTCTGGAACAATTATATAGCATTTTAAGTATGCAAATACCGGACGAAAGACTTTCTGATTTACCGGAGAACTTGAATTTTGTTTCGGAAAAAAATCAATCTGAAACATTTAAGAATCTCGATGAATCTATTAGAGCAGAATTTGTAAAAGAATCTGTTGATTATCTTATTAAAGAATCCAGCATAGCAGCTGGTATTTGCAGTCAAACAAATAGTACAATAACACATATGACCAATAAGAATTATTTACATACATTTCATGATTGGAAATTCTCTTATTCTCTGAGTGCAAAAGACAATTATGGCATTACGAGAGAAGAATTTAATGGAACCACTCTAGAAAATTTTGATCCAGTTAAAATTTCAGAAAAATGTATTAATTCCTTAAAACTTCTAAAAAACAAGAAAAAAATTGATCCGGATAAGTACGATGTTATTCTAACACCATCAGCATTTTCTGAACTTCTAAATTACCTTTTTTATTTTAGTTTTTCTGCAAAAGCATATCATGAAAAAAGAACATTTATGGTAAATAAAAAAGGTCAACAGGTATTTTCCCCTCTTTTAACAATAGTTGATAACCCAAGACAACAAACAGGTCCATCTATATACTAT
>JBKBTB010000005.1:0-24129 GCA_046291015.1 Exilispira sp.
TTATAAAAAAGATAAAAATTGAATTTAATATTATTCCTTTTATATTATTTGATGATTTTTTTTTATCATTAGATAGAATTTCATCAAAAAGTTTATTATCTTATCTTGATGATGAGGATTTTGTGATTATCTCCCAGCATGAATCTTTTGATTTGAATAACAGAATATATGAAAAAATAATTTTAGGATAGTTTAATTAAAATCAATAATATTTTGTATATAAACAATTTTATTAAAATTTAAAACATATATGAAAGAGAAGATAATATTTTTAAATGATATCTTACCGGATAATTTAAGAAAGATTTTTGAAAATGCTAAATACGAAAAAGAAATTTTAAATTATGCAAAGACAATATTGAATCAAAGTATTAAAAATCATTGTAAACCAATATATATTAATAATCAAATATTGATCATTGCCGTAGACAATCCTTTATGGGCAAATGAGATAATAAACTATAAGTATCATCTTCTAAACAACATAAATAAAAAATTTAATAATTATTTAAAGGATATTAAAACAAAATTTTTACCAGAATATTTTATTAAAAAGGAAAGCAAAAATAAAATTTCTGAAAGTGATAAAATTTTTATTGAAAAACAGGTTGAAAGGGTTTCTGACATAGAATTAAAGGAAAAATTATCAAGTTTAATTAAAACCTTTATAATTGTTGATAAAAAATAAGTATTGAGTATTTTTAGTCATAAGGAGAACAATGTGTCTGAAGATAAATATACCGGTAAAAATATAAAATTTTTAAAATCTATTGAGCATGTTAGATTAAGACCGGGGATGTATATTGGCAATACTTCTACAAAAGGCCTGCATCACCTGGTATATGAAATTGTGGACAATTCTATTGATGAGGCAATAGCTGGATATTGTACATCAATTAAAATTGAAATAAATGAAAATTTTGAAGTAGTTGTTGAAGATAATGGAAGGGGTATTCCTGTTGATATAGTGGATAAAGGTGATGAAAAAGTTTCTGCTCTGGAACTTGTGTTAACTGAATTATTTAGTGGAGGAAAATTTGATAATGTTGCCTATAAGGTTTCAGGTGGACTTCATGGAGTTGGGTTATCTGTTGTTAATGCACTTTCAGAATATATAAAGGTTTGGGTTTATAGAGATGGAGGAGAATATTTTATTGAATGTAAAAGAGGAATTCCTTTAGATGGTGTAAAAAAAATATCCAATTCAAATAAAAGAGGTACCAAAATTCTTTTTAAGCCAGATAAAGAAATATTTAAAAATACAGAATTTGAATATTTAATTTTAAGAAATAGATTTGAAGAGCTTTCTTATCTCAATAATAGAATTGCCATTCACTTTACTTATAAACCAGAAAACAAAGTTGATCTCTTTGAAAATCCAGGTGGACTTATCGATTATGTTAAATTATTAAATAGTGATAATAAAACATTACTTGGACAGACATTATATTTCAAAAATGAATATATAAATGAAAACAAAAAACTTGTAGAAATAGAAGTTGCATTTAATTATAATGATACTGATGATGAAATTTTATACTCTTTTGTCAATAATATTAGGACCTATGAAGGCGGGATGCATGTTATTGGCTTTAGAAATGCTTTAGAAGAAGTATTTGATGATATTTTTGAAAATTCAAAATTAAAAAATAATTATAAAGACCTTGGGATACTGCCTTCAAAAGAGATTGATTCAGGTCTTGTTGCCATTATTGCAATTAAAATGCAGGATCCACAATTTGAAGGTCAAACAAAAGAAAAACTGGGGAATGAATATATAAGAAAACTTGTCAACACTGAAATAAAAAATTGGTTGAAAAAACAAGTTGAAATAAATGAAAATGAGTTTTTAAAACTTGTTGAGTTTTTAGCCAAGAAAGCCTATATAAAATATCAACAGAGATTGGACAAAAAATCAAAAGTCAAATCTTTTTTAGAATCAGATTCTCTTCCTGGAAAATTAGCAGATTGTTCCGAACAGGATCCAGCTAAAAGGGAACTTTTTATTGTTGAGGGTGATTCCGCTGGTGGTTCTGCAAAGCAGGGAAGAGATAGAAGATTTCAGGCAATACTTCCTCTGTGGGGTAAGATGCTAAATGTTTCAAAATCAGATTTTGAAAATGCTCAAACCAATGATAAGCTTAGACCTATTATAGATACTTTAGGTACTGGTATAGGTAATAATTTTAATATTGATTATTTAAGATATCATAAAATAATTATAATGGCAGATGCAGATGTTGATGGTTCTCACATTAGAACCTTACTTTTAACTTTTTTTTATAGAGTTTTACCAGAGATAATTAATGGTGGATTTGTTTATCTTGCTGTTCCACCATTATATGCTTATAAATCCGGGAAAAAGCAGATATATCTTTATACTGATGAAGAAAAAAATAAATTTCTGGAAGAATACAAAAAGGATCAAAATTTTGAGATTCAAAGATTTAAAGGTCTTGGTGAAATGATGCCCCAGCAGTTATGGGAAACGACAATGAATCCAGATACCAGAAAATTGATTCAGGTTAAAATTACTGATGCTATAACCGCAGATATGATGTTTGAAGTTTTGATGGGTAAGTATGTAAAACCTCGATATGATTTTATATCGAGTAAATCTCTTAATTTTGATAAGACAAAACTTGATATATAAAGAATTTATATAATAAAGATCTAAATAAAATTAATACAGATTTTGTAAAAGATAATTATTTAAATAAAAATCATAGGTTAATTAGAGGTTAAAATGAATAAAATAGAAAACAATAATGATAAAGTAATTATAGTTCCAATACAGGAAGAAATTGAAAATTCATATTTAGTTTATTCACTTTCCGTTATTGTTGGTAGAGCGATACCTGATGTAAGAGATGGCTTAAAACCTGTTCACAGAAGAATTCTTTATTCAATGTATGATCAGGGAATAACATATGATAAAGCTACAAAAAAATGTGCAAGAATTGTTGGTGATGTTCTTGGTAAATATCATCCTCATGGAGATCAGGCTATATATGAAACACTTGTAAGAATGGCTCAAACATTTTCTTTAAGGTATCCACTTATATACGGGCAGGGGAATTTTGGGTCAATTGATGGGGATACTCCTGCTGCCATGAGATATACAGAAGCAAAACTTGAAAAAATTACCGATCAATTATTAAATGATTTGGATAAAAAAACAGTTCAATTTCGAAAAAATTTTGATGAATCCTTAGAAGAACCAGAAGTATTACCAGCACAATTTCCTAATCTTTTGGTAAATGGAGCAGAAGGCATAGCAGTTGGAATGACAACATCAATTCCACCACATAATTTGAATGATGTTATAGACGCATTATTATATTTTATCGATAATCCAGATGCTTCATCAGAAGATCTTTTCCAGTATATAAAGGGTCCAGATTTTCCAACTGGAGGTATTATTGTTGCTAACGAAGAGATGAAAAATATATATCTTACAGGGAAAGGAAGAGTTTTAATAAGAGCCAGAATTTCAATTGAAAAGCAGGAAGATGGTGAAGCTATTATTATAAATGACATACCATATCAGGAAAATAAATCATTTATAGTAAAAAGAATAGCTCAGCTTGCTAAAGAAGGCATAATTGAAGAAATATCTAATCTTAGAGACGAATCTGATCAAAGGGGTATAAGGATTTTAGTAAAAATAAAAAAATCTAAAAAACCTGAAGTAGTTATATCAAAATTATACAAGTATACTTCATTGCAAAAATATTATAATGCAAATTTTATTGCCATTCATCAAACCGAACCTAAAACATATAATTTGAGAGATTTATTATCTGATTACTTTGAATTTAGAAAAGAAATTTTTATAAATAGATATAATTTCTTATTAAACAAAGCTAAAGACAGACTACATATCCTCGAAGGTTTACTCATTGCCCTTGATAATATAGATAAGGTTATAAGTACTATCAGAAAATCACAGGATACTATATCTGCTAAAAATTCATTAATGAATTTATTCAAATTAACAAAAATTCAAGCAGAAGCTATTTTAGATATGAGATTACAAAAATTAACAAATCTTGAAAGTTATAAAATTAAGGAAGAGCATCAGCAAATAACTAAAGAGATAAGAAGAATAGAAGAAATTTTGAAAGATGATTATTCTATTAATAATGAAATAAAAAATGAATTGGTTAAAATTAAAGAAAATTTTGGTGATGATAGAAAGACTAAAATTATTTATGGTAAAGATTCTGAAGATTATAATCTTGATGTTATAAAGGAAGAAGTTGTAGTTATATTGACAAAAAATGGTTATATTAAAAGAGTGCCTTCTACCAAATTTAAAACATTAAATAGGGGCTCAAAAGGACAAAAAGGGGTTGTTCTTGAAGAAGGTGATACTGTAAAAACCATTTTACATGGTTATACAACTGATAATCTTGTGCTAATTACATCAAAAGGCAGGGCATATCATCTTTTAATAAATGATATACCTGATCTCGAATTCAGGCATCATGGTGAACATATTACATCTTTTTTAAAATTAGATAATGATGAAACAATAAATTCAATAAATATAGTCAATGAATTTCCGAAAAATTCTTATTTTATATTTATAACTAAAAATGGAATCATTAAAAAGATGGAACTGGAATTAATTAAAACAAAAAAAAGTACTGGTATAAATTGTATAAAATTAGCAGATAATGACTCTGTTGTTGATTCAATTATAATGAAAGATAATGAAGAAGTAATAATTGTTACTGCATTTGGCTATATCTGTAGATTTTCTATTGATATAATTAATGATATTGGTAGAACTGCAATGGGAGTAAAAGGGGTTTCATTAAGTGAAAAAGATTATGTAGTTAATATGACTAAAGCCGAATATGGGAAACATATTTTAATTGTTTCTGAAAAAGGTTATGCAAAAAGAATTCCTCATGAACAGATAAGGCTTACAAATAGAGGTGTAAAAGGCGTACTCTGCATTTCAAATAGGGAAAAAGCAGGTAAAATACTTACAGTTACAAATGTATCTGATGATGATATAATTGTGATGATTACAAAAAAAGGAAAAACTTTTAAAACATTGGTTTCTAAAATCAAAATCCAGAATAGAAATACACTTGGTATAAAACTTTTAAGTTTACATGAAGATGATCTACTTTCTGATGTATCAAAGATAAATGCTAACGAAGTTGATGAAGAAGATAATTTATTATTACAGGATTTAAAAGATATAGAAGAACCATTTTCTAAATAATATTTCTAGTTTAAAATTTTATAATTTAAGACAAAGATTAGTTTTAAGTAAAGAAATCTTCAACATCTTCTTCTGTAAGATCTTTGAATATATTATTTACATTCATTACTGATTCAAACAATTTTTTCTTTTTTTCCTGCAATTGTAATATTTTTTCTTCTACAGTATTATTGGATATCAGTTTATATACATTCACGGTTTTGGTTTGACCAATTCTGTGACATCTATCGATAGCTTGCATCTCTACCATTGGGTTCCACCATGGGTCAAATATGACTACAATATCAGCTTCTGGAAGATTCAAACCATATCCGCCAGCTCTTAAACTTATTAAAAAGATAGGTACATTGGTCTGTTTAAATTTTCTAACTTCTTCCTGTCTTTTATTTTCTGGAATTGAGCCATCAAGATAAGAATAATCGAATTCAAGAGATTTTATTACCTTTTCAAGAATAGACAACATTTGTGTAAATTGGGAAAAAATTATTATTTTATGACCGGAATCAATTGATTCTATTAAAATTTCTTTTAATAACTCAGTTTTACCAGAAACTTCTTCTTTATTTAATAGTGCCCTGTTTAATAGTCCTGGATGGTTTGCAATCTGTCTTAATTTCAATAATGCAGTTAAAATATGTATCTTAGATTTTTGTAAACCATCTCTTCTAATTCTATTCATTATGTTTTCTTTGACCTCTAATAGTATTTCCTGATACATTGATTTTTGAACTTCTGTTAATTCAGAATTAAATGTTTGTATAATCTTGGGAGGAAGTTCTTTAAGAACATCATCTTTAACTCTTCTTAAAATAAATGGTGAAATCTTTGATTTTAATTCTTCAAGTTTATCATCTGTATAATTGTCAATATAATAATCTTTAAATGGTTTGAATTTGCCTAAAAGCATAGGAGATACAAATGAAAAAATTGACCATAATTCAGCAAGATTATTTTCTACAGGTGTTCCAGTTAATACAAATCTATAATTACCATTTAATTGCTTTACCGCATTTGAAACATTTGTATTTGGATTTTTAATATGGTTAGCTTCATCGAGGACTATACATTCAAAATCATATATTTCATAAAGTTCAATGTCATTTCGAATAAGAGAATAAGATGTGATTACTATTTCATATCTATTTATATGAGAAATTGCAGTCTTTCTTTCATTAATATTTCCCTTAACTGTAAGGATTTTTGTATTTGGAAAGAATTTGTTGATTTCATTTTCCCAGTTAAAGAGTAACGATGTTGGACAGATTATCAATGATGGTTTTGCAGAATCAAGACTCTTAATAAATGTTAATACCTGTAGGGTCTTACCAAGACCCATATCATCAGCAAGAATACCACCAAAATTAAATTCTTTTAAGAAATGAAACCAGAAAAAGCCAAATTTCTGATATCCTCTTAATATATCTTTAACATTAGGCGGAATTGAAACTTTCTTTTTGAAAACAGAAATATCATTGTTTTTTACAAATGAATTTCGAAGATATACCATCTTTTCAAGCTTTTGAGGAAGAGTAATAGATATTTTTGTTTCTGGAGAATTTTCTTTTATTTTGAATATTTCATCATATAAATATAAAAAATGCGATATATAAATTTTAGTTATAAATTGTTCGGGAAGTTTTTTAGAATTTGAAGATACAGAATAAAATAAATTTTTTAATTGACGAATTTCATTGTGATTTTCTATTGCTGTTGTGGTATTCTGTATTTCAATAAATCGTTTGTTAGCAACTATTTTATCTATAGAATCACTATTGATTTTAGTACCATCAGAAAGATAATAATACTCATGAATTTTCAAGACTGAATTTTCTTCTTCATCAAATTCAAAGTTTAGGTCTACTGTAATATAATTTTTTTCAATCATTATCTTTTTAAATTCTTCTGAAAAATTGACCTCGCCTTCTCTTTTAATTTTCTGTAAACCTTCCTCAAGAAATGTTTTAAATTTAATTTTATCAGTCTGAATAAATTTATTATTTACTAATACGAAATTGTATTGCTTTAAAATAATTAAAATCTTTTTCTCTTGAAGAAGATTTCTCTTACAAACGAAATATTTATTATTTTTAAAAAGAGTGATATAGATATTTTCTGAAGAACCAAAAACAAATTCATAAATGCAGGGGATATCATCATCACAATATATAGCAAGTTTAGGGGTAATTATAATATTACCATCATAATCGAAATCAAAGTAATATGAGTTGTTCTTTACATTTTTTAATTCTATTGTTCCCTTGAAATCTATATTAAAAGAGTGACTTATTTTTGGTATAACATCATAATAAAAATCAGCAATCTCCGATTGATCTAATATTATTGAATCCTTTATTAAAAAATTCCATACAGATTCAGGTAGCTTTATTCTTAATGGATAAAGTACATTATCTTGCAATACCCATTGATGAAAGTTTCCATCGATAATTTTAATATTACTATCGAATTTTACATTAACTACACCATTCTTTTCTGTATATCTAACAATTAGATTTGGTTTAATATAATCTTTTGATATACTGAATTTTTTATCTTTTGAGTAATAAAGTTCTGGAAAATCTGAAATAAGTTTTATAAACTGATCTATTTTATCTTTAGGAACTGGATGATCTTCTTCAGGTATCTGCTCAAGCCAATCTTGAATTGTTTTAATGATAAGTCTATCTTTCATTGGAAACAAAGTATAATTAAAATTTCTCTGTTCATCCCATTTTTCATTATAAGAGATATCGGTATAAAAATTTATTTTTGTATCATTTCTATAAAAATCAATTTTAAATTGAAGTCCATGATTAAAAAAATCATCTATTAATAAAATAAGCTTAATAGAATATTTTTCATTTATTCTTTGAATAGATTTGAAAAATTTAATTTTAGATAAATTCCTTTTGTAATTTGTAAAATTTTCAATATTGATTGTATTATCATCATTTAAAAAATATTTACTATCATTGATAAACTTAAAAACAAGTGCTGCTCTGTGAGAACAAAATTCACCAAAATCTTCACATGTACAAAATGAATTTGAAAAAGAACCATCAGGTAAATGAATTGAAACTTCAGGTGAAAAAGATTTATCATCTATCAACAAATTTCCTGTTAAATATAATATATCTTCTGCATTTAGTTGAATATCAAAATCTTTGAGATAATTCTTTTTAAAATAGCTTTCACCTGTCTCAATTATTATTTTCTCTTCAATTGAATCAAATAAGCTGATATCAAACAAACTATACACCTCCAAAAATTAATAAATAAATAGTAAAATCGAAAATTAAAATTTTGAATGAGTGCAAAAATCTATATTATATAGTTTTTATACATTTTATTTAATTTTTGTCAAATAAATATTTAATTACATTTTCTATTGCTTTACTTTTAATTTATTACATTATATTTAAATCGAGGTAGATATAAATGAAAGAATTTGATATTATTGTATGTGGTGGGGGGCATGCTGGAATAGAAGCATCTTTTGTTGCATCTAAATTCAATTTAAGCGTTGCATTATTTAGTTTAAATCACGATACTATTGGGCAGATGTCATGCAATCCATCAATTGGGGGAATTGCAAAAGGAATTGTTGTTAGAGAATTAGATGCTCTCGGTGGTTTAATGCCTGTTATTGCAGATAAATCTGCCATCTGGTATAAGAAACTGAATACAAAAAAGGGACCTGCAATGCAAGCATTAAGGCAGCAGACAGATAAATATATTTATGCAAAAAACATGCAGGATTTTATAGGATCCATTCAAAATATATTTATAATTCAAGATGAAATTATTGATTTTGAAATTATTGAAAATCAAAAGTTTTTAATATTTACAAAAAGAGAAATGGAATACAGAACAAAAGTTTTAATTCTAACAACAGGTACTTTTTTAAATGGAGAAATTTATATTGGTAAATTTAAAACAACTGGAGGTAGATTAGGTGAATATGCAGCATCTGAACTTTCAAAATCTCTTTTAAATAAGAATATCATCCTTAAAAGATTTAAAACTGGAACTCCAGCCAGAGTCAAAAAGAATTCTATTAATTATAATAAATTGATAATTCAGGAAGGTTCAAATGAACCATTGTTTTTTTCTATTAGATCAATGATTAATAATATAAAAACTCTACCTTTGCTTCCCTGTTATATTGCTCATTCAAATGATAAAACAAAAAAAATTATTGAATCACATAAGGATGAAATACCATTATATAGCGGTTTGATTAAAGGTATTGGCCCAAGATATTGCCCTTCTTTTGAAGACAAGGTTTTTAAATTTAAGGATAAAGATTCACATCAGATATTTGTTGAACCCGAAGGAGTTACATCTGAAACAGTTTACTTGAATGGTATTTCAACCTCACTTGCAGAGAAATATCAGCAGCAACTTTTAAGAACTATAGAAGGATTTGAAGATATAGAAATTGTAAAACCAGCATATGCTGTAGAATATGATATAATTGATCCTATACAGCTATCGCATACTTTAGAGCATAAAAGAATAGATAATCTTTTTTTTGCCGGTCAGATAAATGGCACCTCCGGATACGAAGAAGCAGCCGGGCAGGGATTTGTTGCCGGGATTAATGCTGCATTAAAAATATTAAATAAAGAAAAATTTATTTTGAATAGAAATGAATCATATATAGGAGTTATGATAGATGATCTGGTTACAAAAGGAGTTGATGAGCCATATAGATTATTTACAGCTAGAGCAGAATCAAGATTGGAGCTAAGGCATGATAATGCCTATGAAAGGCTATTTTATTATTTAAAAAAATATAATTTACTTGATTATCCGACAATTGAATATATAGAAGAACAAATTTCGAAGAAAAATATTATTAAAAAAGAATCATCAACAAAAAAAGTTTTTATAGATAATAAATTAACAATTGAAAATGCAATAAAACAGGATACACTAAATTTCGATGATTTTTATCGAAATTATTGTGATAGAGAAATAATTAAAGATTTCGCAGAATCTGTTTTTATTGATTTTAAATATAGCGGCTATATTGAGCATGAAAAAGCATTACAAAACAGAATTAATAGTAGAAAGGATATTGAAATACCTGAAGAATTTGACTACAATTCAATAGGTAATCTATCTTTTGAAACAAAGCAAAGGCTAAATAAATATAAACCCAAAAGATTTTCTGAATTATTTAATTTAGCTGGAATTAAGCCAGTAGATATTATAGCCATAGACAATGCATTAAGAAAATTTAAGAAGTAATGTTACACGTGGAACATATGGAAATAAAAAAAGAGGATATTGAAAAAATCTACTTAGAAAAAAAAGAGTATTTTATTAAATACAGAGATATGATTCAATTTTATAATGAAAGATGTGGATTAACAAGTATAGATATAGATTCTTTTGAAGAAAAGCACTTTTTGGATTCATTGACATTATTACCATTAATTAAAAAATATATTAATAATGAAATTTGTTTCGCAGATATAGGGACAGGAGCTGGCTTTCCATCCATTCCTCTTTTAATAATAAATCCAGAAATAAAAATTGATTTAATTGAGTCCAATCATAGAAAGGCAGAGTTTTTGATTGAAGTTATTAAGATATTTAATTTTAATAATGTTAATATTATTTGCTCTAATGTAAAAGAACTTAAAAATCAATATGATATTGTTTTTTTTCGTGCCTTTTCCTCTTTGAGTTATTTTTTTAAATTGTCAAAAAATATTTTAAAAAATAACTGTAGAATTTTTGCCATGAAGGGTAAATTGTCGGAATTAAATAAAGAAATTTCTATTGTAAAAAATGAAAAAATATGGAAATATATTACTGTATTTGAAATACATAAAGTGGTTAATTTTGACTGGGAAAGAAATATATTGGAGTTATTATGGGTAAAATCATAACAATAAGTAATCAAAAAGGTGGAGTCGGTAAGACAACAACAATAATAAATCTTGGTTATGCCCTTTCTTTAATGGAAAAAAAGATATTGATAATAGATATTGACCCTCAGGGGAATGCAACTTCTGGTCTGGGGGTTAAATTAAATGATTCTCAACCTACGATCTACGAAGTTATGATGTCTAATTTAGATATTAACTCATCCATAATTAAAAAAAATGGTTTAAGTCTAATCCCTTCAAATATACACCTTTCCGGTGCTTCAATAGAACTAATAAATGAACCCAATAGAGAATATAAACTATCAAAGGCATTAGAGGGTATTAAAGATTTTTATGATTATATTTTTATTGATACTCCTCCTTCTCTTGGACTTTTAACAATAAATGCTTTAGCTTCATCAGATGAGGTTATTATTCCAGTTCAATGTGAATTTTTCGCTCTGGAGGGTTTAAGTCAATTGTTGAAAACAATAAAAAGAGTTCAAAGTCTTATCAATCCAAAATTGGTATTAAATGGTGTTGTTTTAACTATGTATGATACACGAACAAATTTATCGAAAGAAGTATATGAAGAGGTAAAAAAATATTTTGAGCAAAAATTATATAAATCTGTAATACCAAGAAATGTCTCTATAGCCGAATCATCATCTCATGGTATCTCTGTTATTGAATATGAACCCAAATCATCTGGTTCAATTGCATATATGAACCTGGCCAAAGAATTTTTGCAGCAAATTTCGATAGAAGTTTAAGCAGGAGTAAAAGATGTCAAAAAAAGCGTTGGGTAAAGGTCTGGATGCACTTTTTGCGAGTGAAATTCCTGTATATGATGAGACAGAGATAGGTAATATAGAAGGAATACAGTTTATTCAGATTGATCAGATTATCCCTAATCCGGATCAACCTAGAAAAATAATTGATGAAGAAGATTTAAATGAACTTTCAGATTCAATAAAAGAAAAAGGGATATTACAACCAATACTTGTAACTTATAAAAATGGAAGATATCTTATTGTCGCTGGTGAAAGAAGATATCTTGCTGCTAAAAAGGCTAATTTACAAAAGGTCCCGGCTATTGTAAAACAATTTAATGATCAAGAAATTTTAGAAATAGCTCTTATAGAAAATATACAGAGAAAAGATTTGAATCCTATGGATGAAGCTTTTGCAATATCTCAGATAATTGAGAAAAGTTCATTAACTCATGAGGAGCTTGCAAAAAGATTAGGTAAAAGCCGGGTTTATGTTACAAATACGACAAGACTTCTAAAACTTCCAACTATCGTTAAAACAAAGATAATTGAAAACAAGCTCTCAAGAGGTCATGCCCTTACACTTTTACAGCTTGAAAAAGAAGAAGATATCATTAAGCTTGCGGAAAAAATAGAGAAGGAAGGGTTATCTGTAAGAGAAACAGAAAAATTAGTTAAAAATTATTCAAAAAATATAGATGGTGAAAAGAGAAAAAAGAGTGATATAAAAGAAAGACAATTAGAACCATTTATCAGAGATATTGAAGAAAAATTAACTTATAAATTCAATACAAAAGTTCAAATTCAGGGTAATTTTGATAAGGGTAAAATAATTATAGAATATTATTCAAAAGAACAATTAGAATCTTTTCTCAAATAAATTTAATATTTTTTAAGCCATTCCTTTGAGGAATATTTATTATAAAGAACTGTATTTATCATTTCAATTTCTTCATTTGAAAGATTATCAATTATAAATTCTATGCCCAATTTTCTTTTAAATCCTTCGGAAAAGGCATTAATTAAATCAATACTTGAAATCTTGCTTGTAAGAAGATCATTAATGCCTATAGCTTTTTCTTTGAAATTGTTTATCAATTTTTCTTTAATTTGAGGATTGTCCAAATTAAAACAATTAAATAATTTTTCAATATTAATTGTAAACGGAATGGAGCCATGTTGTAAAAATGAGTTTTGAAATCTTTTTTGAGCGGAACCAATAATCTTTTTATTGTTAATAGTTATTTCATATAATGAGGGCGAGTCAAAACAGGCAGCCGAAGAATGCTCTGCCGGTAATTTTTTATAATTAAATTCTGGCTTTAAACCAAGCAATAATAGTCCTTCAAATAAGGCTTCTGAAATTAATTTATATGAATCGATTAAATTTTTTTCGAAAAGAATGTTGTTTGAAGGAATGCTAATTGAATAGGTAATCTCATCATCATGCAGAACAGCTCTTCCACCAGTGATTCTTCTAACAATGCCAATGTTGTTATTCTGGCAAAATTCATAATTTATTTCTTTTTCAAATTTCTGAAAGTAACCAAGTGATAAAGTAGCTGGATTCCATCTGTAAAATCTTAAAGTTGGCAAAGAAAGATTATTGCCTACATTAAAAGAGATTGCTTCATCTGCTGCCATATTAAAGTAAGGATCGTTTTCCTGATGAATAATAAGCCTGAATAAGTTTTTTTTCATTTTTTCCTCATAATATGAAATTTTATATCAAAAATTTACTATTTAATATTAAAAAATAATTAAATAGGAGCAATTCAATGAAATTAAAAAAATTAATTTATTTTAATTTGTTTTTAAAAAGATCCGGTTATTCATCTTATATGTCTCAATTAATTACATTTGTAGTTTACAAATTTTCAGAATATTTCAATAAGGATCCAGATGAAATTACATACATTGATATTGAAAATTATAAGAAAATGTATTATCTTTCAGACCTTGAAATTGAATCATTGAAATTATTTATTAATAAATATATGGGAAAAGATTTGGTTATAAAGTAAGCACCCGATGGGAATCGAACCCACGTATCCAGCTTGGGAAGCTGGCATTCTGCCATTGAATTACGGGTGCCCATCTTTATTTTATTGTTTTTGGATAAAATGTCAATAATTTGTATTTGTTTGTAATTTTCTGTTTGTAATATGATTGTTAATTTTAAATATTTTATTATAATTCATAAAAATTATAGGATTTGTATGAATCTTTATACTTTAGAAAAGGAACTTTCAATTATCTACCAGTTTGATAAATATGATGACTACTGTTACAATGGGATTCAGGTAGAAGGAAGATGTGAAATTAATAAAATTATTTTGGCAGTTAACCTTTCAATGGATCTTATTGACTACGCAGTAATCAATAAAGCAGATGCAATTATTGTTCATCATGGGTTTTTTGGGAAATCATTTTTAAAATTGAAGGGAAATTTGAAAGATAGAGTTAAAAAACTTCTCGATAATAATATTTCTTTATTAGGAATTCATTTGCCTATGGATGCAAATATAGATATAGGTCATAACAGGATAATAGCAGATATAATAAAATTAAATGAATTAAAATTATTCAATTATGGATTTATTGGTACTAACAAGTTAAGAATAAAGATAAATGATATAAAAAAGATGATTGAAACTTATTTCTATCAAGAGATTAATATTAAAATAGATAGTATTCAGATTTATGATTACTTAAATAAAATACCAGAAAAGATCGGGATAATAAGTGGTGAATCTTATAAATATTTTGAAGATGCAATTTTAGAAGGTGTTGATTTATTTATATGTGGAAGCATTGCTCAGCATATACCTGAAATTGCTAAAGAGAGTAAAAAAGCAATAATGGCTTTGGGGCATTACAATAGTGAAATAGCCGGTATTGTCGCATTATCCAAAATTTTATATGACAAATTTAATATAGAAAATGAAATATTTTTAATTGAAAATAATTTATAGAATTTATAGAACTTTTTGAAATATTACTATATTTATAAATAAGGATATTTTTAAGATAAAAATAAAAATGGAAACAAAAAAAAGTTTGCGATTTATTTCGAGAAATTTTAAGAATTCAAGCTATTTTTACTTTAATTATGCAAATTTTGCAAAAGTTCCAAAAAGCGTAATTCGGGAAACAAAAAAGTTTTTTTCCTTATATAATTTTGGATCCATTCATTTTAAGAAAATTGAAAAATACTGTGAAAATGTAAGAAGTCATTTAGCCGGTGTTTTTGGTGGTGTAAAGTCTCAATGGTTTTTTGGAGGACCGGTTTCCCAGGTTATTTCAAATGTTTTACTTCAGTTAATCAGAGATTATATAAATATAAATAAAACAATTCCTGTTGTTTCAAGTTATAAAATGAATTTCCCATCCCTTATACTTCCAGTATTAAGTCTTGAAAGTCAAAATTTATGTAAATTTAATTTGTTAGAATATCCAGAAAATGGTATTGATGAAAATTGGTGTAATGAGAATATAAATTCAAATATCTTTCTAATGAGTCTGGTTGATTTTTATAACGGGCAGATTCATGATATTGAACTTATAAATTCCTATTGTATTAAAAAAAATATTGTTTTAATAGTTGATTTCTCCCAGTTCCCATATTGGGGAATACTTGATGTGTCAAAATATAAAAATACAATATTTGTTTCAGTTTTACATAAATGGTTGCTTGGATTACCAGGACATTCGATAGCATATATAAACCTTCCAACAAAGCCATTTTTTATGGGATGGCAGAACATGAAAAATATTTTTGATTACAATATAAATGATTTTTCAAATACATTTGAAATTTCAAATAAAAGCCCTTTAGCTTTTTCTTCTTTTGAGGGAGCATTTAAACTCATTAATTTGATTGGTTTTGATAAGATAAATAGATATATTTCAAACTCGAGAGAATATCTTTTAGAAAAATTGACAAAATTAGAATCTAAATATAATCAATTTAATGTAAAAAATTTTAATTCGAGTTTTATCGGTAAAAAAAGTTCAATCTTTTCAGTTTCAATTAATAGCAAAGTTTTAAAAGGCAAAGATATTTCAATATCAATTAATAGAAAATTATTTGATTTTTTATTGAAAAATAAAATTATATCTTCATATTTCCCGATAGATAGTATAAGAATTTCGACATCATTCATAACTTCGAAAGAGGAGATAGACTTTTTAATAGATAAAATTGAAGAATTTTTAAGAAATAATTCTTAGATTATGGTTACAAATAATGCCTGGGTTATGTGTTGTGGTTTCTCCTTTCTATATGAAGAAAATCTATTATCTGTATATGTATTATAATCAAGATTAAATATTTCTTTAACCCCTGCTTCTTTTAACTGGAATTGCAAAGAATTTCTGTTATCAAAAAAAATTCTATTATCATATTTATGGATAAAATTTAATAATTTTATATTTTTATTTTCTATAAAATTTAAAAAATCATTTTGAATTTCATAATTGTAGTAAAATATAGAAGGACCAATAATTGCTAACCATGAATCTGGTCTCAAATTATATTTTTTATCCCAGCTATCAATTAAATATGAAATTACATTTTTAACAATACTTCTTGATCCAAGATGTATAGCTGCTATAGAATTATTTTTTTTATTTAGAAGCGCTAATGGTATACAATCAGCAAAAGTAATCATACCATATAAGCCTCTATTATGAACAAGAACAGCATCTGCCAAGCCAACCTGTGATTCTGGTAAATAGTAATCGTAATTTAACTGTTTTTCAGCAATATAGTAGTTTTTATCGTGTTCAAGTCGAGGATTGATGACTTTATTCATGGGAATCTGGTATTTTTTTGCAAAATTAATCCTAGATTCCGAGGTAAACGAAACTGGATAATACTCCTGTTGAAAGGAAAAATTTCCAGCTAATTTTTTAGTCAGATAGATTTTATATTTATTCTTGCTTGATTCAAATGTAATTTGAATTGTTAAATCATCTTCGTATAAAGTAAAACTTCTCATTTAATTATAACAAAAAATAATAAAATATAATCATAACAAATAATATCAAAATATAATTAAAATATTTTCACTTTGAATATTTGAATAATAATAAAAAACCTTATTATTTTTTTTACAAACCTAATTGTTCAGACACTTTATGCATTGAATCTATAGCAATTTCAATAAATTTTTCAATATTTAATCCAGTTTTCTCAATGAGAAGAATGGATTCCCGATTTACATTTCTTGCAAAATCTTTTTTCTTCATCCTTTTAATAACAGAATCAACCTTAACTTCTTCAATTTTTTTATTTGGCATAATTAAAGCAGTTGCTGAAATGAGTCCGGTTATCGATTCAGCAGCTGTTAAAGCAAAATCCAGATAATTAACTCTTTTAACTTTTGTGTATTCTTCATTATGTGATTGTATGGCATGTAAAATATTTTCATCAAGATTTAATTCTTTTAAAATTTCAATGGATTGAATTCCATGTAATTCAAATCTGTTGTCTATCATTTCAAAATCAATATCATGCAAAAGACCGGCAATATAAAAATTGTCTTTATCTTGATTAAAGTATTCAGCCAAACCTTCCATAACAGCAGCAGATGCGATACTATGTTTTATTAATGAATCTGAACTTATATATTTCTTAAGAAGATTAAAAGCTTCTTCTCTGCTAATTGTTATTTTCTTTAATACCGGAAAATTATTGCTTGAGCCTTCTTCAACTTCTAAGGGTCTCATAAGAGGGAAAAGTACGACATCTTTTAAGTTATCACAATCAGATATTAATGCCATAAATCTGTCAATACCCATTCCCCAACCAGCAATTGGTGGAAGTCCATGATCAACGCAAAGGCAGAAATCTTCATCCATTTCAAGGGCGTCTTCATCACCAGCGGCATGAGCTTTAGCTTGCTCTTCAAATCTTTTCCTTTGATCAATGGGATCAACAAGCTCAGAATATGCATTTACTATTTCCCATGTATTGACAACAAGTTGAAACCTGTCTGTTTCGAGATCATTTTCATCATTTTTTCTGGCAAGAGGGGATAAATCAATTGGATGATTTATTAAAAAAGAAGGATTGATCATTTTCGGTCTGGCAACTTTTTTATAAAGTTGATCTATCAGATTTCCTCTTCCCAGTTTATCAATCTCTTCTAATTCTATTTTTTTTCTTTTAATTTCACTTCTAAGAGCTTGGGCAGTTGGATATAGGTTGATATCTATATCGGCATGCTGAATTATTAAATCTCTAAAAGTATAAACTGGCCAATCACCAGAAAAATCGATTTCCAGCCCTTTATATTTAATCTTCATAGAACCATTCATCGTCAATATAATATGCTGAATAAGTTTTTGAGTAAATAGCATAAGTTGCTTATAGTCCCAGTAGGCGGCATAGAATTCAAGAAGGGTAAATTCCTGAAGATGTGATGGGTCAATTCCTTCATTTCTAAAGGATCTGGCAAATTCGTAAACCCTATCAAAACCACCTGCAATGCATCTTTTCAGGTAAGTTTCAGGGGAAATTCTAAGATAAAGATCAATATCAAGTGCTGTATGGTGGGTTACAAATGGTTTTGCCAGAGCACCAGATTTTTTATTTTGTAATATTGGTGTTTCGACTTCAATAAAATTATGACTTTCTAAGAAATTTCTGATGGTTGAAATAAGCTTACTTCTATTTAAAAATCTTTTCATGGAATCTTGATTCATAACTAAATCAAGATATCTCTGCCTGTATTTGATCTCCTGGTCGGTAATACCATGCCATTTTTCCGGAAGTGGTCTTATAGCCTTGGAGAGCAGAATAAAGCTTTCAGCCTGAATGGTTTTTTCACCTGTATGAGTCTTTATTAACTTGCCTTTTACACCAATAAAATCAGCTATATCAACATATTTTTTAAAATATTTTATTCTATCTTCTCCGGTAGTCGAATAATCGATGGCAACCTGAATTTTCCCCGAAAAGTCCTGTATATGAAAAAATATTAGTTTGCCAAATTCCCTTATAGCAATAATTCTACCAGCAGCAGAAACAAATGTATTCAATTCTTTTTTTATAATATCTTCAATATTTCCGTCTTTATCGAATTTGTTTTTATATACAATCTTCTCAAGTCTTCTTAATTCTTCTACCTTCTGAATTCTAACCTTTATAAATTCATTATTTAAAAAATCCATATAAATTCCTTTAAAAATCCCATTATTTTTATTTAATTATCAGCCTGAAAAATTAATTCAACTATAATTTTTAATAATATCAGTTATTTGATTAACCTTTTCTTCAAGTAAAAATTTGTCTGTTGCTTCAACTATAAGACGCAGTAAAGGTTCTGTATTTGATGGTCTGATATTAAACCACCAATTTTCATATTCAATTCTATATCCATCAAAGTCAAAAATGTTTATTGGTTTATATTTTGAATTAAAATAAGAGATGACAGCATTTATAGCTTCACTTTTATCTTTAATCTTAAAGTTTATTTCTCCAGAATTATAATATAAAGATATATCTGCTATCCATTGAGATATCGTCTTATTTTCTTCTTTTAATTTTTGTACCATATCTAAAACAATTAAAGATGTAAGAATTCCAGAATCGCAAAAATAAAAATCTTTATAATAATAGTGTCCTGCAAGTTCTCCACCAACAATACCATCAATTTCTTTCAATTTTCTCTTTGCATAAGCATGGCCAACTTTCCACATATATGTATTAGCACCAATATTTCTTAAAAATGTTTCAACTGATTTTGATGTTCGAATATCATACAAAACATTAAATGGTTTTTTATCTGAATAAAACATACCCAAAAGTCCTATTATAAGATCTGGTGGAATAAAGTTGCCTTTTTCATCAATAAACATAACTCTATCTGCGTCGCCATCGAAAATAATACCTATATCTGCTTTTTCTTTTTTAACAAGTTCTATAATTTGTTCTCTATTTTCTTTTTCTAAGGGATTTGGTTCATGGGCTGGAAAGTTTCCATCAATATTATTATTTATAACAGATTTAGCATCCATAAAAATATTTTGATAAAATAAAGAAGCCATTCCATTTGAAAAATCTATAACATATCTAAGAGATAGATTTTCTTTTTTAAATTTCAATAAAAATTCTGTATATTGTTCGTAGAATTGATGATTTATAATTTTCCCTTTATTAGAATTTTTTATAATATCAAGCTTATTATTACAAATAGCATCCTCAATTTTGTTTATACCATTTTCATATCCTATAGGAACTGAATTTTTTCCAGATATTTTAAGACCATTGTATTCCTTTGGATTATGGCTGGCTGTAATCATAATGGAAAAAGGGAAATCAAAGAAAGATGTACCAAAATATATCATCGGAGTCGTGGTTAAATTTGCATCATAAACATCAACTGAAGCATCGGTAAAGCCAGATGAAAGTGCTTCAAAAATTTCATTTGAGGAGTTTCTGCCATCACGACCTATAAGAACTTTATCTATTTTGAATATCTGTGGTATAAAATTGCCTATTTTGTATGCAGTATCTTTATCCCATTCTTTTTGATATATCCCTCTGATATCATAAGACTTATAAATACCCATAAAAACCCCTTATTTATTTTTATTTATTAGCTTTAATCATATAAATTATAAATTGCAAGAAAGATACTAAAAATTACAGATAAATTTTGAATGTTATTTCTATTACCTTTAAAATTGCATCTATAGACATTTTCTATTGTTTTATTATTTATATTTTTTGATGATATCCCTATAAAACATGTTCCAACAGGATATAAGTCACTTCCACCAGAAGGGCCTGCATAACCAGTTATAGAAATTGAAAAATCAGAACCAAAAATTATATTTGCATTTTTTGCCAGATTTAATGTAATTTCTGGTGATACTGGACCATATTTTTCAATAACTGCCTTATTTATATATAAAATTTTCTCTTTTGAATAGTTGCTGTAACAAACTATAGATCCTAAAAAATATTTTGAAGCGGATTCTTTTGCTGTAAATATTTGAGATAATAGTCCACCAGAAGATGATTCTGCAGCGGAAAATTTTAAGTTTTTCTCCTGTAAAAAATTAAAAAATAATAGACTTAAATCTATTTCATCTGTTATAATAATATCTTTATCAAAATCAAAAGTTTTTTTATCTATTATCGATTTATTGAAAATAAAGTTTTTGTTTAATTCTGAAATATAATAGCCAGATAAATTATCATAATTAATAAGTATATGTAAATCATCAACAATACTTTCAAAATCTTCTGATTGAAATGTAATTACCTTAAAGTGCCCCTTAGCATAGATTCCATATAATGTTTTCAATTTCATCGATCTTAAAATGTTATTTAAAGAGCTTTCTGAAATATTGTATACATATAAATTTTTTTGATGATATTTTTTTTCAGATATTTTATCAATAATATGGCTAACCTGCTCTTCAAGCATACTTTCAAATTCATTTTGAGGACCGGGTAAAAGGAAAAAGTATTTTTTAATTAAATTATCATTTTTATTTAAATCATTTTGGATTAAATTTAGGTTGAAATCGATCTGAAAATAGGAACCGGCAGACATCCCTTTTGAATTTTTAAGTGAATTGCCAATATAACGAGCCTGCCTCAAACTTAAATTTATAATATCCTGATCATTGATATTTCTTGATGATAAAAAGTTTTTGATCTTATCGCTTTGGCTCTGATCATATTGAATTTTTAAATTAAATATTTTTGAAATTGAATCTATAGTTAGATCATCAAATGTCGGTCCAAGACCGCCAATAAAAAAAAAGATATCATAATAATTAATTTCATTATTTATAGAATCAATTATCAATTTTTCATCATCTTTTATAATTAATTTTTTATCAATATGAATACCAAATCGCTGGCAGAACTTATAAAGATAAATGGAGTTAGTATCTAAAGTTTTTCCATCAAGAATTTCTGAACCGATGATAAAAATAATCCCTTTCATCTGATAAAAGCCTTAAAATTAAACTTATTAATTAATATTAAAATAAAGATCATGATAAAGATTATAAAACAAAATCCATTAAAATATATAAAACAAAAAATAAAATATACAAATGAAAAAAAAGGCTACCACTAATTGGTAGCCTTATATTATAAATTAACAAAAAAGTATAAAAGACAAAAACTACTTTGTTCCAAGATAAGTAAAATCAGCAGGATTAAGTAGTGATATATGGTTTGGATCACCTGAAATCATCCACATAATTGGTTGTGTAGCTATATATTTCTGGATGGCATCCTTAACCTGTTGCGCTGTAACTTTTTGAACTCTATCAATATCCAGTAAGTAATATCTATAATCCTGGAAATGTAAGATAGAAAGCATAATTTGACTTGCGATAGCAGCGTTGGTCTGCTGTTTTTCAAAGGTTCTATTGATATAAAGCTGTTTATAAATATCAAGCATATTGTCAATTGGAGCAAATTTTTCTTTGTTCTGTGGATCCTGGTTTAAGCACATACCTTTTAATAAAGGAGTAGCTGCTTCATCAAGATATTTTTTGATATTTGCTGTTTTGGAAATTTTATAAATAACTATTGATGCATAGGCTGCTAAAAAGCTTCTTGTATATGCGTAAGGTGTGTAACAAGCAGAATATTTTTCTCTGACAATTGAGAATAGTAAATCGCTAAACATTTCTATAGCTATTGCAAAGGGTAGATATTCATCGCTTGATATTGAAGGAGCAGCAAAATCTCCTCTTAAATATGTTACATCAGTAGATTGAGTAAAATTTATTTTTAAAAATTGATTTTTAACCTTACCATAAAATGAGAAAGGTTCAGGGAATTTGACATTATTATTCTTAATTGCACCAAGTTCTTTATTAAGTTTTGCTTTGAGATCTTCAATATTATAATTACCAACAGCTATTATAAACATTCTATTTGATGAAAAATAATCCTGATAATATTTTTTAACTTTTTCAAGTGTCATTTTTCTGAGTGAATAAGAAGTCCCATCTGGATTTGAAGCATATGGAGTGTTTTTAAAAAACTCCTGGTTAAGTTTGGAAATACCTAAATAAAATGGATTTGATCTTGTGTCTTCCTCGTACATTTTCATTTCAGAAAGAGCTTTATTGTAATCCGACTCTGAAAATGTAGGATTTGCAAGAGTATCAAGCCATATTGGGAGAGTTTCATCAAAATATTTATCCAGTGTATTTAAACTATAAGTAGAATAATCAAATGTAACATTTGTAGAAATCCCTGAAGATGTTTTATCAAGAATATCAATAATCTGTTGATATTGATATTTCGCAGATCCTCTAGCCATGGTTGTTAGCATAAGTTTTTCTATACCAGCATTTTCAGGATTGGATAAAGATGCTCCACCTCTTAAAACCATTTGAATATTAAATATTCTATTGGCTGGATTAATTTTAACAATTACAGGAATACCATTATCCAGTGTAAAAACCTTAAATGTTGGTAATTGGGATTTTGCAAAAGATCCAATTTCTCCTTTAAAAACTTCTTCCTTTGCATCCAGAACAAGAGGTATGTCAATATAATTTATTGTAGTTGCGGAAGTTGCAGCAGTAGTAGAAGTAGTTGCCTGGGTTTGAGTTTTAGAAGTCGTCTCACAAGCAAAAAGGAGAGAGAAAACTAGAATTATAGATAAAAATATAATAAAATTTTTTTTCACAATTTTCTCCTTTTATAAATTATTTTTTATTCCACCAGAATGCATTTTGAGAGGTTACAACTTCATAATTAAATTTTTTAATGTTGTTTTGCATTTGAGTATCATCATTAAATCTATTTGTATGAAGTCTTAAGCCTAAAACAGCTGGTTTGCCGATAATGTATTTTTTAATTAAATCCTGAATATCTTTCATTGTAACCTTTTTACAGTTTTCTTCATATCCAAAAAAGTATTCTGTTGTTGCTGTTGACCACCAGAAGCTAATGGTTTCAATAAAAGAGGATGGTGTTTCCATCGAAAACAAATTGTTATCAGATAATTTTGTTTTAGCTAAATTAAGTTCTTCTTCCGTAAAATAGTTAGGATCATTGGCTACTTTAGTAAATTCGTCGATAACTACTTTTCTTAGTCTTTCAACTTCACCAATAATATTATCGATAGCAGTATCTATATAAGCATAAAAATATATAACACCGCCATCTCTTTGTGTAGGATATGAAACATCCATATACTCAGGATCTAAAAGTATAGGACTACCAGCGTAAATATTTTTC
>JBKBTB010000182.1:0-3776 GCA_046291015.1 Exilispira sp.
GATGATGTTTCTGCAAATTTAGTAGGACCTATTGTAATAAATATTAAAAATCATATGGCATTACAATATATAGTTAATAATCCGAATTATAATACCAAGCATTACCTTTTTTCAAAATAATAAAATTTATAAAATAAAAGTTTTCATAAAATAAAAATTAAGGAAATAATATGCTGGTACTTTCCAGAAAGATTAATCAAAGCATAATGATTGGAGATGAAATTGAAATAATGATTGTAGACATAAAGCAAGATCAGGTAAAAATAGGAATAGTTGCTCCAACATCTATTAAAGTATATAGAAAAGAGATATATGATGAGATAAGAGAAGCCAATATTGAAGCTCAGAAAATATCTTCAGAAAACCTCAAAAAACTACTTAATAAAACACCAAAAATCAATAAGGATAATAAAAATAAAGATAACATTTAAGATAATAATTAAAGAAAATAAAAACAGATAATTGAAAATTATAAAGTAAAAGATATGATTTTATTATTTTAATAAACCATAAATTGATGGCAGAGAATCTATAATAAGTTCAATCATAGAATCAACACCTTGCTTTATAATTTCAGGTTCTGCTCTTTTTTGCTCGAAAACTATATCTGATATTGTAAGTAAAGCTGTTGCTTTTTTGCCATATTTTTTTGCAAGACCAAAAAGAGCGTAACTCTCCATTTCTACTGCTAAAACACCATAATTTGCAAATTTTTGATATAAGTCAAAATTCTCTTCATAGAAAGTTTCAGATGTTAAAACATCACCTGTCAAAATTTTTTTATTTTTTTTAGCTGCTGTATTATAAATATTTAAATTAAGTAAAAAATCTGAAGAGGCTGAAAAACATGCCCCATCAAATTTTCTTGAAAATATATCATGGGAAGAAGATGCACTGGTAACCAGAATAACATCTGCAAGATTAGCTTTCGGATTGATTGAACCAGATGTGCCAATTCTTATCAATATCTCAGCACCAAGGCTTATTAATTCTTCAACAACAATTGACAAGGAAGGTGTACCCATGCCAGTTGTTTGAACAGATAATTGATATCCGCAACAGTTGCCAGTAAATCCATACATAAGTCTATAATCTGTATATTTCAAAGGTTTTTCAAAATATTTATTTGCGATGTATTCTGCCCTTTGTGGATCTCCTGGAAGTAAAATTACCTTTGCAATATCTTTTGGTTTTCCTCTTACATGAATTGGCATAAAAGCCCCCCAATTTTAAATTTTATCAAAATATAAAACTATTAATTTAATAATTAAGCTAATAATAAATATTTATTAAAAAATAAATTAAATTTTTTTCTATTTTAATCTATTTTAATTATCATTTATTATCAATTGTTCTTAATTCCAGATAAATATAAAATAATACTTATTAATGCTATTACTCCAAGTAGTGGATAATATATCAGCACTATAGGAATAGTGGTTCTTGCTACCAGAGTTTTTGTCAAACCAATAAATATAAAGTAAAAAGTCATTATAGTAAAAATTGATGTGAAAATAGAAAGACCCAATGATAAATTGGAAAATGCTTTTACTATCGAAAAGCCAGCAAATGCAAATAGTATACAGGCTATTAAAAGACCTATCTTAAAGTGAAATTTTTCTTCAATAAATCTATATACACTTTTATCTTCATTTGCCATTTTGGTTTCTTTAATTATAGAATAAAGCTTTTTAATTGTATACATTAAAAAATTTTCTCCAACACTACCAACAATTTGTTTAGTAAAAAGCAAATAAAGTCTTTCATACCTGGCAATAAGATTTTTTTTATCTTGATAATTTAATATATAATCCCCATCGACAAGAGTTAGAGAAATAAGATTAATATCACTTGAATTTTCTTCTATAAAAGCTTTTTTTGCATAAACAGAATTATAAGATTTTCCATGTTTTTCTGTTATAACAACATCATAAAATATTTTATTTCCATTTATAATTTCAGATGATGCAACAAAAATTTTATAATTTTTATATTGCATTACTTTTCCTTCCTGAATTACGGACTGCAAGGTTTTAATCTGACCTTTAACGAGTAAATTTAAGTATATTTTATTTGTATAAGGATAAAGATAGTCCATATCAAGGTATACAAGAACACAAACAATTAGTGCAAAAATAATTACTGGTTTTAAAAACACTTCTACCTTTGCTCCAAAACTTCTTAAAGCAAGTATTTCACTGTTTGCCGATAAAAATCCAAATAATAAAGCATTTGCCAGATTAACACCAACTGGCATTGAAATAAAAAGATGCATCGGGACGGTTAGTATCAATAATCTTAAAATATATAAAAAAGATATATTTTCAAGACTTATTGTTTCAAGAATTATTCTTACCTGTCCTAAAATAAAAAGAAGGACAAATATGCTTGTAGAACCTATAAAGTAAATAAATATTTGTTTATAATAATATTTTTCAAATTGAGAAATGAAAAATAATCTCTTCATTTTAATCCTATAATAAATTAATTTTAAAATATATTTAATTCATAAATAAATTTTTTAGATCGATATTTTTTAATCTTCTTTGTTGTAAATAGCTACTCCATCAGTTAATGATGAAATTAATAAAAATCCCCCATAATCCACCAGTGACGTTATATTATCTGAAAAGAAGTTGGTTGTTTTATTTAAATTTTTAAATTGTCCTGTAAGTAAATTAAATATATAAAGACCATTTTTTAAACTGGCAATATAGATATTATCCTTAATGATTATGCAGGATTTAGCATATGAAACCATTTGACCGCTTAAAATCAAGCTGAATGCGCCATATTTTGCCGAATTATCTGAGATTCGTGCTCTATAAATCCCATCTTTATATGTTACAAAATAGACAAAATCATCTTTTTTATATACATATTTAACATCACTATTTTCAAATAACTGATAAATTAATCTGCTTTCAATTAAATCATAGACATATGCTCCTTTTTGATATGTAGCGATATATAAAAGATCTCCCACACATATTGCTTTTTCAACAGTAAAATTTTCCATTACAATTCTTAGATCTTTTCTTTTTTTATTATAAACATATACTCCATTAAAATGTGTCGTTGCAATGATATATTTATCATCTTCATAAACTGAAGAGTATTTTTTACCATATGGAAATATCGTTAATCTATTTATAATCAAATTCGATTTAATATATTGAACTTTCTGGGCAAATGAAAGCTCCGAATATTTTTTCATATCAATGCTTGAAAAATCTATTATATTTATTCCCTCATAGGTGCAAATTAAAAATTTTGATTCATAGGTATAAAAATCTCTTATAAGATTTGAGTATAGATTGGAATTAGATGTTTGAATTAACTGGATTAAATTTCTTGCTTCATCATATAAATATATCCCATCTAAAAAAGTACCGATGAAAATAAAGCCTTTTATGGCACCAAGTGCATATACTGCAGATTTTTTAAAAATCTCATCATTATGAAAAATTATAAATAAAATTTTTTCTCTTTCTTTTTTAACAAACTCTTTTTTTAATGGATTTATTATAGAATAAAATAAAATAGTCGAATCTGCTGGATCTTCCATTAAACTTTCGTAATTTGAATATTCAATTAAATCTTTAGAATACAAAATAGTTATATACGAGAGTAAATTATAATAATAATGAGGCGATTGAATATTTCTTGATTTTATCGAATCTAAAATTATAGATCTGGCTTTTAATGGATTTTCGAGCATCAAATAAGAATAAGCATAAATATATGTAAGGAAAATTTGTTGCTCCTTATCCATT
>JBKBTB010000183.1:0-3769 GCA_046291015.1 Exilispira sp.
AGAACAGGATATTGTAGTTCAATCTCTGGATGAAGTGTTTAAAAGAATTAAAGGGATTTCAGGTGTTGCAATTCTCGGTGATGGATCAGTTGCTCTTATACTTGATATACCTGAAATTGTAAGAGACTTTGTCATGAAAAATTCAAGTTTGATCAATAAATTAGAAAATGAAAAAAGTCTTGCAAAATTACATGATGAAATTGTAACAAGTTATAAACCAGAAATGAAAAATGAAGAGATTAAAATTCAGGAAACTAAAGTTGAAGAAAAAAAATTTGAAGAAAAAAATAAAACTGACTTAAAATATAAAACGGAAGATGAAATTACCGAATTGTCTATTTCAGATTTATCTTGATTTTATTAAAAAATGTTATTAAATATAAATGATTTTCGGGGGCAATCATGAAAACTAAGATACTTCTTGCAGATGACCTCTCTTTTATGAGAATGATGCAAAAAGATATGTTAGAACAGGAAGGTTTTGAAATAATTGGTGAAGCTTCTAATGGTATTGAAGCCGTTAATAAATATAAAGAATTAAGACCAGATATTATAATTCTTGATATTACAATGCCATATATGAATGGACTTGAAGCTATGAAAAAAATTTTTGAATTTGATCCTTCTGCCAAAATTATCATATGTTCTGCTCTTGGACAACAACAGCTCATAATAGAAGCCATTAAGTCCGGTGTAAAGGATTTTATTGTAAAACCTTTTAAAAAAGAAAGAATGATATCGGCTATAAGAAAAGCCATTCAATAATTTTATATTATATATCTTTATAATACTTTAATATATTATCATCGTTAATTTTACTTTTTATAATTTTTTATGAGGGATTTTTTTTGATTAACAAGATCAAAATCGCAATTGCCGAAGATCTGGATTTTTTTCGTTCAATTTTTTCCGATATATTTGCAGATGAAAAGGAATTCATAGTTGCAGGTAAATATAAAAGTGGAAATGATCTTTTAGAAAATGTAGAAAATATAAAACCAGATATAATTCTTTCAGATTATCATATGGAAAATGGAAGCGGTCTTGATATTCTTGAGGGATTAAGGAAAAAAAATCTATCCATTCCTGTTATTATAATATCTTCATATACCAAACAGGAAAGTGATAAAATACTGGAATGTCTGGATAAAGGTGCAGTAGATATTATAGAAAAACCTACAGAGCAAAGTTTTAAAGCAAGCTACTCTCTTTTAAAAGAATCACTGTTAAAAAAGATTAGATATATTTTTAATTGTAAATCAAAGATAAATTATTTCCCTGATAAAAGGGAAAGAGAAATAAAATATATTGCAATAGGTGCCTCTACTGGAGGTACAAAAGCAATCGAATATATTATTAAATCTTTGAAAAAATTAGAAAATACAACTATCTTTATATCCCAGCATATGCCACCAAAATATACAAAAAATTTTGCTCAAAGGCTGGATGAAATTGGATTAAATAAAGTTATAGAAGCTTCCAGTGGAGAAAAATTTGAAAAGGGTAATATTTATCTTGCTCCTGGCGGGTATAATTTAATAATTAAAGATAAAATAATAGAACTTACCAGTGGTCAAAATTATATAGTATCTCCAAATATTGATGTAATGTTTGAGTCTTTTGTCCCTTTTGCGAAAGATACATGCGGGATAATTCTAACAGGAATGGGTAGTGATGGCGCTCAAGGATTAAAAAAATTACATGAAAATGGTTGTTTATCGGTTGTTCAGGATGAGCGTACATCTGTAGTTTATGGAATGCCAAAGGCAGCCACTGAACTTTTTATTGTTGATTATATTCTTCCATTAGAATTAATACCACAATTTATCAATACAATATCCTTATAAATTTTACATTTTCACGATAAATTAATATTACTATTGAATAATTATTAGATTATCATTACTTAAATTGGATAAGATTTAATTTAATAAGCTTAAAAATACTTTTTACTCTTTTTTCCAATATTAAAGAGTAAAATATTTGATTTTTAATACTTTAGTGCTATATTATAGGTAAAGAGGAATTAGGCTCTTAAAATGGAGGAAAAAATGAAAAAAAATTATATTTTTTTCATTATATTATTTTTATTATCATCTTCGGTTTTGGCTCAGGACAATGGGTTAAATTTAGGCTTTAATCTTGGTTTGGGAACTATTGTATATAATAACAACACCTACCAGACATTAAGTTTGAAACCTGATTTAGCTTTTGGTAAATTTGGAATAGGGCTCGATATTTTTATAATGTTTGATCAGAATTTCAATATTGTACCGGACAATTGGGATAGCTTTGGTGATTGGATGAATAAAATCCTTTATATCAGATATGGCTTAAAGGGTGAGCCCTTATATGCTCAAATTGGAATGTTTAAAAATGTTACATTGGGACATGGTCTTATAATGTATAATTATACAAATATGCTTTATTTCCCCGAAATTAGAAAATTAGGATTTGAATTAGATCTGGATGGTTCACTTTTTGAATTTCCATATGTTGGCTTTGAATCATTCATAGATAATCTTTTAGATCCAGATATTTTTGCTTTCAGATTATATGCAAGACCATTACTATTTCTCGAAATACCTGTAATTTCACAGATGAAAATAGGAACATCCTATGCTTTTGATTCGGATCCCAAAGAAACAAAAATAGATGATATGACTCTTACAGATAATTCTGCTTCAAGTACTATAGGAATTTTTGGTATTGATGTGGAATTTCCACTTATACAGAAAGAAATAGCTTATCTTTATCTCTATGCCGATTATGCTGCGATTTCTGGAAAGGGAAGCGGGGTTGAAATAGGATTTAATACTTATTTATTTAAACTTTTATTTATGGGTATTGCGGTAGATTTTTTTGGTGAAAAATTTTCAGGGCAATATTTTGATATTTTATATGAAAATTTTTCAGTTAGAAACAGCAAATATGATTCTCTTGATACAATTTCCTCTAGAAATGGATGGAAGGCTATTTTATCTTTATTAATTGGTCAGGAACTTTTTACCTTATATTTTGAAATGAGAGGGGATTTTTCGCCAAATCCTGTTACTTTGATAGGAAGTTTAAAACTTGATAAAAGCGTATTAAAAATAGTATCGGTTTCCGGAATGTTTATTAGAACTGGTATAACAAGTTTCAGTGATCTGTTGAATTGGCAGGGAAATGCGCTATTAAATTCATATATAATGTTAACAGTCAGTTTGAATGTTGGTGATAATTCTTCAGTAACTTTAGTATATCAAATAACATGGGATATAAATGGAAATCCTATTGCTTCAACACAACTTCAAACTGGACTTTCATTTTAATAAAAATAAAAGGAGGAAGGTATGAATAAATTAAACCTTCTAAAATTAGGATTTGTTTTATCATTTATTATGATTTTTTGTTTTTCAACTTTAGGACAGGCTGTTAGTCAACAATCAACTCCACCTCAGGGAGTAGCAACAGTAAAAATTGCTATTGGAACAGTTCAGATAGCTATGGGTGACACAGCTGCTTCAGCAGCACCAAATTTTACAAAAGCAACAATTAATATGGAATTAAAAGCGCCAACGAGAATAAAAACTGGAAAGGATTCAACAATAGAGATATTATTGCAGGATAAATCTGTTTTAAAAATTGGTGCTGATTCAGATTTTTTAATAGAAACATGGAATTTTGATCCAAAAAGTGGAACAAAAAAAGGATTTTTTAAGCTTTTCTCTGGAAAGGTAATGGCTGTTGTAACAAAATTATCAGGTTCTTCTTCTTTTCAGATAAT
>JBKBTB010000184.1:0-3706 GCA_046291015.1 Exilispira sp.
ATTTTTATTTTTCATCAACAAATTTATACAACTTTTAATATTTTTGTCAAGAAAAATTTTTATGTTTTTTTAAAAATTATTTTAAATTAATTGCAAAAGAAAATTTTCAAATTGATTCATCTAATGGAATATATCCAGTACATGCATTTATACCAAATAATGAACTATATATAAACTATTTGAAAGGGTAAATAAAGATAACAAATTTGTAAAGAAATTAAAAGATAATATGCAAAGTTAGCTAATTAATAACTATTATAAAAAAGAGAGAATGGCAGATATAGATGTAACATATATGGAAACAGACAAAAGAAGTGGAACAATAAATTATAAGGGAAAAAAAGTTTATCTGTACTTTTTTTACATATTGGAAAACAAAAGTTAATATGGGATTTTGATATAAGAGATGGGAGCAGATATTTTGACTATGGTATAAATGAAATGGTTAAAAAATTTCTTATTAAGACACTAGCATAGAAAAATAAAGAATAATATGAAGTGATAGTCCAAGAAATAATGATTATCTAATAAATATATGTAAAAAATATAATAGCTTTTTTATAATAAAAGTTGCAATATGTTTTATGCTATGTGCATTTTGGTATATAAAACAGTATCTTTACTTGAATTTTTTATGAAAGTAAAAGGGATAAAAGTAGATTTTGAAATAATTAAAAGAAATATAAAAGCAAATACATTTAGAGATTATTTTATTCAATTTTCAAAGAAATTAGTTAAAACTAAAAGAAAATTTATTGTATATAAAACAAAATTAGAAGAAAGTTGGCTAAAGATATTGGAAAGTTTTTGGAATAGTTTCTATGGCTTCGAAAAATAGTATCCAAATTTGAGAATTATATATTTTTGATTTGCTATTAAAAAAACTTTTTTTCTGCAATTCTAATTATTCTAATATTAAAATTCAAAAAAAATTATAACTAAAAAATCACTAAATATTTCATATTTTTATAAGTTTTATTCGAAAAAAAGATAATATGATAATAACAGACAATTTTAAATAATAATTATGAGTATGAATTTTAATTGAATTAATTATAAATTATTATTTATTTTCTGAAATGTTTTTCAATGAATAATTAAAATCTTTATTAATATTTTGCAAAGATGATTTTAAATAAAAAATAATAATTTTTTTCCAAAAATCTTTATTTAAAATATTATCAGAATTTTTTATTAATGTTTGTACTTCTTTGTCTTCAAAAAATTTATCTGGAATATAATAGGTATAAGAATTATATTGTAAATTTTTTAAACAAAACCATTTTTTAAAAATATCAGAAGAAAACTCTTTAAAGCAACCATAATTTGTAGCAAAAAAGCTAAAAAAATTCCATTCATAAAAAAGATCAAATTTTTTGTTTTTTAAAGTTTCTTTTATTATTTCGTATAAATAGCTTCCTATTTTATCTTTATAAATTTCATAGTAATTACCTAAAATAAACAAATATTCATCATATAAATGATATATATAAGAATTTTCATGAATTATATTCTTTACAAATTCTTTAAAATTCATATTTTCTAAAATTATGTTTTCCTGAAAAAAATGAAAAATTTCATGCGCAAAAGAACCAATAAAATTATAATTTTCATAACCATTAAAAGGAGCAAAAATATTTATATAATCACCAAAATAAAAATTACAAATAAAAGGATAATTTTCTTTATTTTTTTTTACAAAAATATAACTATAATTTTCATCAAACTTTGTGTAGGAAGGAACGACTTTTAATAAATTATTTAAATTATCTTTCATTGAGATAGATAAAATTATATTTAATTTTACTTTTTCTAATTTTAATTCTTTAGATAAAATACGAAGTATCACATTTAAATTCATTTTATTAATTTCATCACTAATCCATTGTTTAAGTTTTTCATTTAAGATTTGATATTCTTTATTAAATTTAATATAAAATTCATCAAATATTTTGAATTTTATACCTAAGTAAAAAATGTTGTTGGGATAAATTTCTGTAATATATCTTTTATCTTTTATGGAATAATTAGTCTTTATCAAATAGTCAGTCAAATAAGGTAAAATGTAATCTGATAAATTAATTTCAAAAGATATTTTGTTATTTTTATAATTACTATAAATTTTATATATATTTTTGTCTAAATTTTTCGAAATAATAAATTGTCTGATTTTATTTTGGTCAAATACTGAATAAATAATTGAATGAATTTCTTCAGGGTAAAAATGAAAATTAATATTATCATATGTCGAGCAAGTAACAAAAATAAAATTCATTAAATAAGTATTAGAAATAAAAAGTTTATATTCATTTCCATTTTCTTTTATACTTGTTATATAAGAAAAAATTTCTACATCATTTTCTTGAAGAATTTTATAGAAAGTAAATGAAATACATATTAATGATATCACTATTGTTACTAATATCTTTTTCATAATTAATTATTAAAGTAATAGGTGGTCATTTATAAAAATTGACCACCTTTTTATAAAATTATTTCCAGTAATTTTCACCTTTTTTTAATTGGTTATAAGTTTTTAAGTCTATAAATCCATTTTGTAATGCTACAAGTAATTCATCCAAATTATCTGAACTCATTGAGAATATATAAGTTATCCAAGTTCCATTTGGACCAGCAGTAATTGTAGTAATAGTAATGTTAGTAGTTCCATCAGGATTGTCTATTAAGCTTACAGATTTAATTACGATTTTTTTACCAGTTATTGGATCAGCAGCGTAATTCCCATTTATATTCATCAACTCCTCTTCACTAACTTCGCTCATAACTTCTAAAAATAAACTATCCTGCTGGCTTTCCATTGGCGCATTCTCTTGTTCTGGTGCTTCCGCCAAAACTGGCACTACCCATAAAACAATTAAGCTTAATAAACTAATAATATTTCTTTTAATTTTTTCAATATTTCAAATCTTACTTTTAATTAAGTTAGCAAGAGTATAAAATTAAACTTTAATAAAATTAAACTTTAATAGATGAATAATAGATGAATCTAGTAAAAATTTAAGGTCATTCTTACTTGACATCTTATTTTCAAATGATTGAATTAATTTACTTAAGAGGGAGAATATATAGATGGGTGAAAAGAAAAAATTTGTTATAAAGATTAAAAAACCATTAAATATAAATAATGAATTAAATATAAATAATGAAAATGAAAAAAATCTTAGCAAAAATATTTTAGAAGAAAACAATAATAATATAGTAAAAGATAAAATTAATATTAAATTAAAAGGTGCAATAAAAGATAAAATAACAGAAGAGATAAAAAATGACTCTAAAAACGAAATAAAAGATGAGTTAAATTCTTTTAAAAATAGCAAAAAAAGAAAGCTTAAAGATAAAGATATGGATCAAATACCTTCAATGCAATATCAGATGCCATATATTGATTTTATTGAAAAAATTTCATCCAAACTTGAATTAAAAAGATTTCAGGTTGAAAATACAGTTAAACTTTTAGATGATGAAAACACGGTACCATTCATAGCGAGATATCGTAAAGAGATGACTGGATCACTAGATGAAGTTCAAATAAGATCAATTGAGAAAAATATTAATTATGAAAGAAATCTTTATCAAAGAAAAGGTGAAGTTCTAAGTTCTATTTTATCTCAGGGAAAACTTACAAAAGAGCTTGAAGAAAAAATACTTAATTCTGAAAAATTATCTGAGGTGGAAGAGCTCTACT
>JBKBTB010000185.1:0-3701 GCA_046291015.1 Exilispira sp.
CTTATTCCAAAAAATCTGGAAAAGAATCTAACAAAAATATTCAATCAAGAAATCAAGTTATAAATGCAATTAAAGAAATAATCTCAAATGAGCAAAAAGATAATCCATACTCAGATGAAGAAATTGTTGAAATTTTAAGTAAAAAAGGTTATTATATATCAAGAAGAACCTGTTCTAAATATAGAGATATTGCCGGGATTCCTTCAAAACAACTAAGAAAGGGGGTAACTAAAAACTAAAAAACTTTCTATTTTTTTCATAAGCTAAACTGTATAATTAGATTGGGAGGTGTTATGGATATTTCTTATAATTCACATCATGTTGATATTACTGAATCATTAAAAAACTATTTTGAAAAAAAACTCGGCAGAATTGATCAGTATGATCATCTTATTGACAGGATGGATGTTTATTTTTTAATCGATTCTTCATATGTCCATCAAGTAGAAGTAGAATTTGAATTTGCGAAATGGAAAACCCTTTTCTTTTCTTCCAGAGATACAGACATGTATAGAGCAATAGATGATTTATTTGATAGAATGGAAAAAAATCTTTCCAAATTAAAAGCTAAGATTGTTGATCACAAGCAACAAGAACCTCTTAGAAAAGCAGTTGAAATATTTGAATCTTCTAAAAATAAAAATATTCCTGTTCAAACAATTGATTTAAATCAAATTAATAAAAAACCGATGTCTTCAATTGATGCAGTTCATATTTTACACACCAGAAAAAAACTTGATTTTGTATTTTTTTATAATTATGAACTCGATTCAAATAATATTATACCTTCATTGATGATTAAGCTTTCAGAAAAAGATTTTATTCTGGTAGAAAAGTTTGATGATATAAATGATCTTATTTTACATAAAGTAGAAAAAGTAGGTTTCAACAAAATTGAGCATAAGGACAAAATATCGATTGATTTACGTGAATTTACTATTGATGAAGCATTAAAAAATATTAAAGATGAACCATATTATTTTTTTATTAATTCAGAAACCAAAGATTATTCATGCATTTTAAAGCAAAATTCTGAAAAAACTTTAATTTTAAATATAATTTCGACATAATTAGCAGAATAAAACAATCATTAATTAATAGGTTATTATGAGATTAACAGTATATGATTTCTTACATCAATTTTTTGAAAAACATAATTTATTGACTTTTAAATTTTTCACTGGTTCGGCTGGCAGTAAAAACTATATTCTTAGTGATTCTGTTGCCGAACCTTCAATTTTATTTCATAAAGATATTGAACTTTCTGAAAAAGGAATGCTTTACTTTTTTAGTTCTAACTCACTGAAACTTTTTAATAGACTTAAAGAAGAAAACATTGAAAAACTTAGCTCAAATATAAGAGATGTTTTTGAAAACTACCATCCAGCCTTAATTGTTTTACCAGAGTTAATTGAACCACCTGAATTACTACTAAAACTTTGTAGTGAATACAAGATTCCTGTTGTAAGGATTTCTGAACAGGAAGGTATTTTAAGAAAATTATTAACAATATTTCTTGAAGATAAATTTGCACCATCTATCACTGTTCATGGTGATTTAGTTGAAGTTTATGGTGTTGGTCTATTAATAACAGGTGAATCTGGTATTGGTAAATCCGAGGCTGCTCTTGACCTTATCAAAAGGGGGCACAGGTTGGTTTCTGATGATATTGTTATAATTAAAAAAATGTCCGGTAATTTTCTTTTTGGCAGTTGCTCTGAAATAGCTCCACATTTCATGGAAGTCAGAGGAGTTGGAATAATAAATGTCCCTCAATTGTTTGGGGTTGCTTCAGTAAGAGATAAAAAAAGAATAGATGCAAAAATAATTCTGGAAGACTGGGATCAATCAAGAAAATATGATAGACTTGGTTTAATAGATAAATACGAATCAATTTTAGGTATAAAGGTCCCTGTTATTATTATCCCTGTTAGACCGGGGCGAAACATACCTGCTATAATTGAAACTTCAGCTCTAAATTTAAGATTGAAAAAATCTGGTATAAATTCTGCCCAGACATTTAATAATATTCTTATTAGATGGATGAAATCTGAAAAACAAGTTAAGATTTGACAATTAATTAAGCTGATGTACTTAAATTACTAAGTTATCCATTTAGGCAAATTTTAACTATTTATATTTTTTACATATTTATTATAAAATTAATTTTTATATATTGCAGGAACTAATAAATGAAAGAAAAATCTGTTATAATTAAGCTTGATGATGGTATTCATGCCAGACCGGCAGCAATTCTTGTTCAAAAAGCATCTTCCTACCCAAATACTACAATCAAAATCAGAAGAGATAATGTGGAAATTGATGCTAAGTCAATTATGAGTATAATGATGCTGGCTTTGACCTATGGTTCAGAAATAACTATTATTGCCGAAGGACTGGAAGAAGAGATAGCTGTTGAAGAAATTTCAAATTTAATCGAAAACAATTTTCAAGTATAATAATAATTTATAAAACAATTTGATTTTCTCAACATTTAATCTAAAATTTTATTACATGAATAATAATGGATTAAAATTATGAATAAATTGTTAATTTTAATTTTTATCTTTTTATTTATAGCTAATATCAATGTTTTTGCTCAAGGCGCAGACTTTTTAGAAAAAAAAGATCCACTTTTTGCTTCAATTCTTTCCTGGTACATTCCCGGGGCTGGACTTATTTATTCAGAAAATTTATTAAAGGGGGTAATGTACCTTGGACTTGAATATTTTATTATTTTTTATGGTTTAACTTCAGTAGTTAAAATAAATTATACCTGGCCATTTCATTTTGAGTTTATTCCACCTTTAAATCCAGATAGTGAAGATTATTTCAATATTGCTATATGGGGATCTCTTTATCTTGCTGTCCATATTACTTCTATTATTGATAGTGCAATTAGTAGCGAAAAATATAATAAAATCAATCAAGATAAAATACGAGCAATACCACCATCTCCTTTTATCGCAAGTATTCTTAGCTGGTCTTACCCTGGACTTGGTCAATTTTACATTAAAGATTATTTCAAAGGTTCAATTTTTATGCTTATAGATTTCACACAAAAGTTATTATTTTATATTGCAATATATTCAAAATTTTTCACCGAACCTGTTACAACTGATACATTTGAAATTAACTGGAACTCTTTGACAGATAATGAAAAAATATTCTTCGTTTCATATATTGCAATATATATATTAAACAGAATAACCTCGGCATATTTTGCTTATATTGGAGCTTTGCAGTCTTACAAATATTATTCAAATTATTATAACCTGAGTTTTCAAATTATACCAGCAATTACAGAAAATAGATTGGGAGTTTCCTTTATTTATTATTTTAATTGATTTTAATAAAGTATGAAGAAAAATATAGAAATTTATATTTTAATCTTTCTTTTCTTTCTGCTATTATTTTTATTTTTCTCTTTAGCCTTAAATAATAATAGTCTTGTAATCTCGCTAGAAAAAAACTTAATATCATGTCAATATAATTTAAACTTTAGCTTTTCATCACCATTTATAGATTTGCTCTACTTCAATAACCAGGCAGAGATAACATATAATATCATTTTAATTAAAACAACATCAACAGGTTTTATAACTCAAAATCAAAAGGTTTCAGAGAAAAAAATTCAGTACTTTCTTAGCTTCAAAAATGAAAGTAAGGTATTTACTTTGTTTTCTAAAACTGAATATATT
>JBKBTB010000006.1:0-22475 GCA_046291015.1 Exilispira sp.
ATAATAAAGAATCATGTGAAACAGGGAATGGTTGAAGCAAAGAAATTGCATTTGCCAAGAGAGGTAACAGATATTATAGAACAACATCATGGAACATCTTTAATAAGTTTTTTTTATTTAAAAGCTCTAGAAAAAAAGATAGAAAATGTTGAAAAGATAAATTTTTGTTATAATTTCCCCAAACCCAAAACCAAGGAAGCTGCTATAATAATGATAGTGGATTCAATTGAGGCAGCATCAAGAGTATTAAAAAAAACTGATAGAAAAAATATTGAAAAAATGGTCAATGATGTTATATCAAATAAATCAAATGAAGGTCAATTACAGGAATCTCCTCTTACTCTTCAAGATATAGCTAAGATAAAGGAATCAATCATAAATAGCTTATTTTCAATGTATCATAACAGGATAAATTATCCAACTGAATCTGAATTGAAAAGGTTGGAAGAGGAAAATAGATAAAAATAAATAGATAAGAATAAATAAGAGAATAAATAATGAGCGAAAGATCAATTATTATTTATGATTTTCAAGATGATTTTCAAAAAGAGGAAATAACAAAGAATTTAAGTGATTTTGAAAATATCATAAAAAAATATGAAAAGACAATTATTGAAAATTATAATATTGATAAAGAAATATCTTTATTTTTTGTTGATAAAGATAAAATTAGAGAATTAAATAATAAATATAGAAATATAGATAAAGATACAGATGTATTATCCTTTAATTATAGCTATGCTTCTAATATGCTTGGTGAGATAGTGATTTGTTTTGAAAAAATTATCGAAAGATCTATTATTGAAGAAGAAAGTATCGAAAATACATTGATATATATGTTGTTTCATTCTTTTTTACATCTTGTCGGTTTTGATCACAATAAAGAAGTTGAATATGATATTTTTGAAGAAAAAACCGAGGAATTGCTAAGGAGGTATTCTAAATTATGAGTTTTTTTGGTTCTATATTTCACAAAAAAAAGGAAAGTAAATCAAAAGAAGATGAAATTCCTGATCAGAGTAGTCTGAAGGATTTGAAAAAAGAACAAATTAAAATGATAAATGGAATTATTGAATTATCTGATACTTATGCTCATGAAATAATGAAGCCAAGAATAGATGTTGAATCCATAGATATTAATGAACCTCTGGAAAATATAGTGAATAAAGTTGTTTCTTGTGGACATTCCAGAATTCCAGCATATGAGGAATCTATAGATAATATCATTGGTGTTCTATATGCAAAGGATTTATTAAAATATTTTTTTAATGAAATTAAATCAGAAATAAACATAAAGAAAATTTTAAGAGAACCATTTTTTATTCCAGAAACAAAAAAAGTATCAGATTTATTAAAAGAATTTAAAGAGAAAAAAATTCATATTGCTATAGTACTGGACGAATATGGTGGTTTTTCAGGAATTGTTTGTCTTGAAGATATATTAGAGGAAATTGTCGGCGAAATTTTAGATGAATATGATACAGAAGAAAAATTAATAGAAAAATTATCTGAAAATGAATTTCTTGTATCTTCGAAAATTTCAATTTTTGATTTGAATGAAGAACTCAACATTTCACTTCCTGAAAATATAGCAGATACTCTTGGTGGTTTTATTATGGAAAATCTGGGTGATATACCTAAAAAAGGAGATAATTTTATTTATAAAAACTATGAATTTATAGTGTATTCAATGTTAGGCTATAAAATAGAGAAGGTCCTTTTAAAAATAAAAGAGATTAATGATGAGTGAAGGTCTTGTAATTGATAAAATTGAATTTGGAATAAATAATAAATTAATTTTTATGTTTTCAAAAAATTCAGTTTTAGAAAAATATTATATTTATCCTTCTAAGATATATTTTTTAGATAATAATCAAAATATTGATTATCTAAATATTGTAAGATATGATATCCAGAAAAAAAGTAAAAGATTGAATTTTGAAATTTTAAGCGATTTTTCAGATTTAAAGAAAGATTTGGAAAGACTAATTATTGGAGCTATTTTTTGCGATTTTCTTAAAAATTCATTGCTGGAAGGCTCTATTACTAACATTAAGTATGAGGAAATACTATATTTTTTTTATTATCTTTCACAAGAAGAAAATTTAAAATCAAATAATTTAATATCCTGTTTAATTATATTTATTTATTACCTTTTATCTAATTCTGGTTCATTTGATTCAAATCAAATGAAAAATAAAAAAGAAGAACTTAAATTACTTACCACTATATCGGTAAAACCAGAAGAAATGTTAAAATTTATATCAAAATTGAATAAAATGGAGTCGAATAAATTAAATAATATACTTTTCTTTTTAATTAATTCGTTTAAATTTGTCTATCATAGAAAAAATATTAAATCTGTGGAATTTATAAAATATCTTGATAAAAAAGATTTATAGAATGTTTATCTATAAAATTATTATATTTTAAGCAATTCTTTAGAAAATTTAATTTATTAATGCAGATTCTTGATCTAATAATCAAAGCAATAAAATTAAATGAATTAAAAATTTAAATAAAATTAAATAAAATTAAACTTATTTCAAAAGGTTAGAAATGGGAAAGCATAAAATCAAGCTTCAGGACATAAAGATAATAGGTGCAAGAGAACATAATTTGAAAAATATAAGTGTTACTATTCCAAGAAATTCCTTTACAGTAATAACTGGTGTATCAGGTTCTGGTAAATCATCTCTTGCTTTTGATACTTTATATGCAGAAGGTCAAAGAAGATATGTTGAAAGTTTGTCATCCTATGCAAGACAATTTTTAGGATTGATGAAAAAACCTGATGTAGATTATATAGAAGGTCTTTCTCCGGCTATTTCAATAGAACAGAAAAAACTTAATCGAAATCCAAGATCTACAGTTGGTACAATAACAGAAATATATGATTATTTAAGACTTCTTTATGCAAATATAGGAGATGTTTATTGTTATAATTGTGGAAGGAAATTGGAAAAACAATCTATAGATCAGATTGTTGCATCTATTTTTTCTCTTGAAGAAGGAACTAAAATAATGATTTTATCTCCTTATGCAACAAATAAAAAGGGAACTTTCAAAAGTGATTTTGAAAATTTAAGAAAGATAGGTTTTTATCGCGTTATAGTTGATAATATTGAATATACACTGGATCAAAATATAGAATTAAATAAAAATGAAAAACATGATATTTATATTGTTGTTGATAGAATACAAATTTCAAATGATAAAAGGAAAAGAATTTTTGATTCTATCGAACAGGCAATAAACTATGGTAAAGATAAAGTTATAGTTAGAATTATTGAAAATTATAATAAAGATATCTTATATTCTACAAAACTTGCATGTCCAGTTTGTGATATATCCTATCCTGATATTACTCCAGCTTTATTCTCATTTAATTCGCCAGAAGGAGCCTGTACTGCATGTCATGGACTTGGGGTTAATCTAGAATTCGATATTGAAAAAGTAATAGATTTTCATCTTCCTATATCTGAAGGGGCAATAGTACCTTTTTCATATGATGAAAATAGCTGGTTTGGTTCAATTATTAATTCAGCTTGCAAATCTTATGGTATTCCACTTGATCTACCTCTTGAAAAATTACCAAAGGAAAAGATTGACTTGCTTTTATATGGAAGTACAAAAGAGATAATGGTTTCCTACAAATCAGAAAAAAGTGAATATATTGGCAAGAAAGTTTTTGAAGGAATTATTCCACTATTGAACAGAAGATATCAAGAAACGAATTCAGAAGATATCAGACAATGGTTAGAACAGTATATGAAAGAAAATGTATGCATAAAATGCAATGGAAATAGATTGAATGATTTTGCTTTATCTATCAAAATAAATGGAATTAATATAATTGAATATACTGAAAATTCTGTAGAAAATTGCTTGAAAATTATAAATAATATAAATCTTTCTGAAACAAAAAAAATAATAGTAAAAGATATTTTAAAAGAAATAAATAATAGGTTAAAATTTTTAAGTGATGTTGGACTTGGATATATTACTCTGGATAGAAAATCATATACTTTGTCTGGGGGAGAAGCCCAAAGAATTCATCTGGCAACTCAAATTGGAAGTCAGCTTTCTGGAGTAATGTATGTTCTTGATGAACCAACTATAGGTCTTCATCAAAAGGACAACGAAAAATTGATAAATGCTCTTAAAGAATTGCAAAGCATTGGTAATACATTAATTGTTGTAGAACACGATAAACAAACAATTTTAGAATCAGATTATGTAATAGATCTTGGCCCTTCAGCAGGTATTGAAGGTGGGAATGTCATGTTTGAAGGACCTATTGATAAACTTGTAAAATCTGATACTTTGACAGCCAAATATTTAAATGGGCTAAAATCAATAGCCATTCCTCAAAACAGAAGAAAAGGTAGTGGGAAATTTTTAGAGTTAAAAAAAGCAAGTTTACATAATCTTAAAAAAATTGATGTAAAAATACCACTTAAAACATTTACAGTAGTAACAGGAGTCTCCGGTTCAGGTAAATCAAGTTTAATTATAGATCTTTTATATCCAGCCATAATTTATGAAAAATCTTTTAAGAAAAAAAATTCTGATTTATCCCAATATTATGATAAATTGGAAGGAATAGAAAATATAAACACAGCATATCATATTGATCAATCACCTATAGGTAGAACTCCAAGATCTAATCCAGCAACATATTCAAAGATTTTTGATCATATAAGAAATCTATATTCGTCTCTACCTGAATCTAAGGCTAGAGGTTATAATGCAGGCAGATTTTCCTTTAATGTAAAAGGGGGAAGATGCGAACATTGTCAGGGAGAAGGTGAAACAACCATACATATGCATTTTTTACCAGATATATCTGTGACATGTGAAGTATGTAAAGGTAGTAGATTTAATTCTCAAACACTTGAAATTTATTATAAAGGTAAGAATATTGCAGATATTTTAAACCTTTCAATATCGGAAGCATATGATTTTTTTATTACAATACCAGCTATAGCAAACAGGTTAAAACTTTTAATAGATGTTGGGCTTGGTTACTTAAAGCTTGGACAATCGGCAACTACCCTGTCAGGAGGGGAAGCACAAAGATTAAAACTTACAAGAGAACTTGGAAAAGTTAGTAGAGATAGTACTTCTAATATTTATTTTCTCGATGAACCAACAACAGGTCTTCATTTTGATGATGTCGAAAAATTAATATCAATTCTTCAAAAATTAGTAAATAATGGTAATACTGTTATTGTTATTGAGCATAATCTTGATTTGATAAAATCTGCTGATTATGTTATAGATCTCGGTCCAGAAGGAGGAGAAAAGGGAGGAGAAATTATTTTTCAAGGTTTTATGGATGAATTCTTAAAAATAGATAATTCATACACTGCTTATTATCTGAAAAAAGAAATTGATGAAAATAAAAAATAAGGATATGAAAATTATGAAAAGAAAAATTTATATTTATATTTTTTTATTTATCTTTATTTTAATTATCAATTTATCTAATATATTTTCAATAATTTGCTTTGCTCAAACAGCTCCTTCAATCCCTTCTAATTTTTTTACAGATGTTCCACAAAGTCATTGGGCTTACGAAGCTTTATTAAAATTATATCAATCTGGACTTATAACTGGTTATCCGGATGGAACTTATAAGGGTAATCAACCGATGTCTCGATATGAAATTGCTTTAATTATATATAAATTATTAATTTATCTTCAATCTCAAATTAAAAATACTGGCAGTACGATTTCAAATACAAATTTAACACCCGAAAATTTTGATCAAATAATTAATGAAATTTTACAAAAATCCAGAATTTCTGAAGAAGAAATAAAAATAATTAAAGATTTGATAAATGAATTTAAAAACGAACTAATATCTATGGAATCACAGTTTAAAAGTCTTGAATTAAGAGTGGAGGCTCTCGAAAAAAATCAGACTGCTTTCTTTGTTTCAATTGCTTCAATGGTAGTTTCTATAATTTCTATAATAATAGCATTGCTTTTATAATGGATTTGTTATGAAATTTATAAAAAAAGGGAAAAATAATATTTCCTCTTTCATATTATCAATATTGCTTTTATTTATTATTATAAATTTGGTTTATATATATAGCATAAGAATATTTGCTCAGGAAGATGAAGAAGACAATACTTCTGAATCAATTTATAGCTATTTAACAGCTGAAGAGGCATTCTTACTGATAACCTATTCAAATCTATCCGAACTAAAAAAAATGGCTTCTTACTTAAAAATTGATTTTGATGAAAACATTACATTAGAAGAATTAAAAAAATTATTATTTGAATATTATGGTTTTAAGGAAATTAAAAAAGAAAATTCCACAGATGTATTACTTATAAAAAGCACAGATATAATTAATATTTCACAGGAAGATAGAATTATAGATTTAATAGGTAACAATATAGTTGTTTATAGAGAATATCTATTTAAAGCCGATAGAATTATACTTTATATTGATGAAGAAACCTTTTTTGGTTATGGCAGTGTAAGTTTTAAAAGCAATACTCTAGAGGCAAAAGCCAGGAGTTTTGAGTATTCAATGCCTAAAAAAAGCGGAAAATTGTATGATGCAACAATTTTGATCGATAAATATATAATATCTACATCGAAGGCTTCTATATCTAACAATAATATTTTAATAACTGAAAAAGCAACAGTAACACAGTGCCTTTATGATGATCCTCATTATTATATGCTTGTAAATAAGGTTTTATATTCGCAGTCAATGATTTATTTCTATGAAATTACTCTTGTAATTGGTAATGAAAAGGTATTTTATATTCCAATTTATATATCATATGAGAAAGGTTATAATTATCCATTATTATTTGGAATGGATTATGGTTACCGTGAAGGTTTTATCTTTTTCAATAGTCTGATTAAAAAAGATTATGAGTTATATTTCGATTTTTATGAAAGATTGGGTTTATATATCGGTTTTAAGTCTAAAATAAAATTTAGTAAAAGTGAATTTTCTATTTTTTCTGGATTCTCAATAAGTCCAGATTTATTTTATATAAGCGATACTTATAGCTGGACTATTATACCACCAGATTCACCGTTTTCTATAAAAAATATAAATATAAGATTAGGGATTAATGGAGAATTTAAATTTAATCTATTTAACAGTGTGAATGGTTTAATAAAATATTCATATTATTCCGATCCATATTTTTATTATGATTTTTTTACAAGAGAAAGGTTTTTAAGGTTTGATATTACTCAGTTTACATCTTTTGATTGGGAAGATGATTACAATTTATTTCCATCAACCAATCTAAGTTTTGTTGAAGATTTGCGTCTATCTTTTAAGATCTTCAAATATAATTTTAATATATCCTATGCGCTGAATTTTACTGCGATTAAAAACAGCTTTATTCAAAACTTAAACCTGTCTTACTATATTTACTCTCCCAAATATTATATCTATTACATTAGTTCGATAAAGTGGTATGATATTTCTTTCAGTGGAGATATAATTAGTTTTTCTGATAAAAATTTTTCTTTTAGAATAGCTAATTCTAATTTTTCAAATTATTTTTGCTACTATGATACGGATTTTCAAATTCAGAAACAAAATTTTATCGCTTCAACCTCAATTAATCCATCTTTTACAGTGAACTTTGGCTTTTTTTATTATTCTTTTTCAATGAGCAATTTACTTTCTTATAATGAAATTGTAGCAGACAATATTAAAGAAACATTATTCTATTATACAAATATATCAAATAACATAAGCTTTCATATACCTATTTTAAGATTATCTATTAATATAGGACAAAGCTACAGAAACTCTCTTTTTCAGCCTGTTGAATTTGGCTGGATATCGAACAAAGCCACTGCTTCACTATCCTTTACTCCATTTAATTTTATAAGTCTATCTCTTTTCCTTAATTATAATTTTATTGATTTATCAAATCAGCAGCTCTGGAATTTTTCTATAGATAGATTCGATACTTTTAATATAAATACTAAAATTAATTTTCAATATCTTAATTTTATATGGGATTCAAAATACTATATCTCTATTCAGAGATTTTTAAATCATCGTTTTAGTATGATTATTAACCTACCAAAATTAAAAATATGGTTTTTTTCAGTTAGCATAAACAATAGTTCAATTTTAAATATTGATGAAACAAATCCATTTTTTTCATATTTTGAAAATAATTTTAATTTAAACTTCTTAATTGAAGAACAGTTTCAAATTACATTTCGAGTAACTTCGTACAATCAATATATTTATAGATATGATTCTTTTGAAGATGCCTTTATAGATTTATTGAATTCATTTAATTTTTTTGATTATGAGAAAAGATTTTATTCAAATTTTGATTTAAGATCATTATCTTTACTTATAAACAGATATTTACATGATATGCTGATTCAATTTCAAATCACCGGTTCTTTTGTATTATCATCGGACAGGACACAATATAATTTTGTGATCTCTTATTCAATATATATAGTTTCAAACTTTTTAAGTGCTTATAAATTTTTGGATAGCTGGGAGAAAACTTACTGATGAAATTGAAATTAAAACAATTACAAATCTATGGATTCAAATCTTTTGCAGAAAAAACACAATTTGTATTTGATAAAAATATTACTGCAATTGTTGGTCCAAATGGTTGTGGGAAATCAAATATTGTTGATGCAATCTACTGGGTATTCCAGAATCACAGCCTTAAATCTCTTAGAGCAAATGAAAAACAGGATTTAATATTTAAGGGTAATGATATAAAACCTCCTGCTGGATTTGCTGAAGTTGAGATAGTATTTGGTGTGTATGATCAATTAGATGATAATGGAATAGATCTGGAAAATTTTAAAGATGAATTTTCAATCAAAAAAAGATTATATCCATCTGGAGAAGTTATTCATTATCTAAATAAAAAAGAATGCCGCCCAAAGGATATTTTTGAATTTTTGAAAAATTATTCAGTATCTATTATTGATTATTCTATAATTGGTCAGGGAGCTATTTCAAGAATAATTGACATGAAACCAGAAGAAAGGGTTGAAATGATTGAAACTGCTGCTGGTATTAAAAATATTAAAAATGAAAGGGCAAAAGCATTTTCAGATCTATCTAAAGCCGAGGAAAATCTAAAATCAATTACACTATTATCTGAAGAATTAGAAAACGAAGTCAATAAGTTAAAAAAACAGGCAGAAAAGGCAAAGATTTATAAGAAAGCAAATGATGATATTACATTTTCCGAACAAGCCATTCAAATTATTAAATATAAAAAAATAATTGAAAGTTTAAGAAAGCTGGAAATAGATTATCAACAAAGCGAAGAGAATCTTAAAAAAATAGAGGAAAAAACAAAAGAAATTGAAAGTTCTAAAATAATTGTAAATCAAAATATAAAGAAATTAGAAGATATTATAGAAGAAAAAAAAGGTAGTATATATAAAATTGAATCGGAAATTGCTGTTATTGAGAAAACAATATTACTTTCTCAGAAGAGATTTGAAGAACTTAATATCGAGAAAAGAAGAAAATTAGATGATGTTCAATTTTTTAAAAATAGGCTTAAGAAAATAGAAGAATTTCTATCTTTTCCCATCAGTGATATTAAAAAAGAGCTTGAAACAGAATTGGCAAAAAAGGAACAATTAGAAGTTGAAATTGAAAGATTAAATGAAAAGTTATATGAAAAGAATATTCAATTAGAAAATTTAAACGAAATAATTAAAAAATTAGAAAAAGAATTAAGATCTCTTTATAAACAACAGGAATATTTTATAAATGAAGAAATAACTAACTTGTTTTCAAATCTATATTATGCCAGAATGAAGGTAATAAACCTTTTATCAGCTTCTAAAAACCTTGAAGAAACAGTAGATATTCAAAAAATGAAACTGGAAGCAATAAAAAAAAGGATAGACGATATATTAAGATTTAAAAATAGTATTTTTGAAAAAGGAATATCATCATTTATTTTAGAAATTCAGGAAAAGATAAATTCTCTGTTTTTGGAAAATAATAATTCACTTTCAAAGATTAAAGAAATAGCAAATGAAATTAATGAAGTAGAAAAGATGCTTTTTGGAAAAGACTCTATTTTTAGTAAATTTCAAAAATATAGCGAAGATATATCAATACTGGATGAAAAGATTGAAATTGAAAAAAATAATCAATCATATCTTCAAAAAGAGATGGAGTCTTCAGAAGAAACAAAAAATAACATAATGAAAAGATTGGAAGAAACTAATAGAATAATCTTTCAACTGGAAGAAAAATTAAAAAATTTTCAGTTTAACAAATCTAGATATGAAAATGAAAAGGTTGAACTTAATTATAATATCCAGCAAAAAGAGGAAGAGATTTCTCAGATTGAACAAAGCATGGAAAAAATAAAAAAAGAAGCCATTGAATTAATAGATCAAAAGGATAGAATTTTTGCATATAAAAAAGAACTTGATCTCGATATTAAAAATTTATTAAAAGAAATTGATAAATATAGAGAAGAGTTGACAGGATATCTTGTCGAAAATGAAAATGTTTTAAAAGAAAAAAATAATATTCTTTCATTAAGAGAGAGTTTTAATATATTGAGAACCAAACTTGAAACCCAATGCGAAACAATAAAAACAAGTTTTTATGATAATTATAGAATAGTCTTGTCAGATGATTTTATTGAAGATGAAAGATTTAAAGATTTAAAGGAATCAGATTTAAGAAATAAGATATTTGAATCGAGAAAAATTTTAGAAGAAATTGGGCAGGTTAATTTTCTTGCCATTGAAGAATTTGAAGAAGTATCAAAAAGATATGATTTTATAAATCGCCAGAAAGAAGATATAATTTTAACTAAGGAAAAAATATTGCAAATTATATCAGATCTTGATATGAGTATGAAAGTTAAATTTATGGATGCTTTTAACTCTATAAATGAAAATTTTAAGAATATATTTTGCGAAGTTTTCAAAGGCGGGAATGCTTCGATGATTTTAACAAAACCGGATAATATTTTTGAAACAGGTATAGAGATTATTATTCAACCACCTGGCAAAAATATTTCAAATATTTCACTTTTATCCGGGGGAGAAACAGCTATGTCTTCTATTTCTTTGTTGTTTGCATTTTTTTTATATCGTCCATCTCCATTTTGTATAATGGATGAAGTCGACGCGCCATTTGATGAAAATAATGTTATACTCTTTAAAAGATTAATACAAAGATTCTCAAAAGATACTCAATTTTTCTTAATCTCTCACAATAAACTTACACTGGAAATAGCTGATGTTTTATATGGGATCACAATGGAAGATGATGGCATTTCAAAAGTTGTATCTGTAAAACTTGAAGATATAAAAGATTCTGCTTAATTAGATAAATATACTTAACAAAAAAAATGGCAATAAAATATTAAAATTATAAAATATAAATAGATAAATAAAGTATATATGAAAAGGGAAAAGATAACAAAATTATTAGATTTTCTTTTTCCAGAAGAATCTGGTAAAATTGTAGCAATAGTTGTTATTATTATTATTATTATTTTATCCAGTGTTTTTACTTTTGTTATTGTAAAAAAGATTAAAAAGCCTTCGACTATTGGAGAAGATAACTTAAATAAACAATTAAATATTATAGAAAATATTGAATTAATTGAGCCAATTTTTTCTACTGAACAAAATATTGAATTAAATATTTTCAATTTTAAAAAAGAGCAAATAGATGAAGATTATTATTATGAGTTATTAAAATATCATGAATTTCAGGATTTTACCAATTTTTATTTTAATTTAAGTATTTATAATAAGATTGTAGAAAAATTTTTAAATGATTAGGTAATTTGTGAAAAAAGAAATATTATTGACGATTTGCATATTAATTTTACTCTATTCGATATCTATTATTGCCGAATCCAATAAATATAAAAATAATGTTTTATTGAATTCAATCTTTTCAATTCAATTTGATTCAAATTGCTGGATAATACAGAAAATTGATAAAGAATATCTGACTCTTGTTTCTAAAGATATTTCATATGATACAGTTTCTTTTCATTTTAAGCCTAAAAAAATTGGTCAAACAAGCATAGAATTTTATGATACAAATAAAAAAGGTAGTATAACATATATTATAAATATATTTGAAAAAATACCCGTCAATCCTGGATATGCAAATTATTTTACCGAGGATGCAGCAATTTCTAATCAGTCAAATTCTTTCTCAAATTTTGATATAGCCTTTTTCTTGTTTTCAAATGGAATGTATCAGGATGCCATAAATTATTTTATCACTGGCAGAGAAAATGAGCCAGATGTTTATCAAAAGATTGGTTCATCAAAGGTTTCATATTATCTTGGAATATGTTATTTTAACCTGAAACAGTACAATATAGCTTCATCTTATTTTGCTATATCGAAAATGTCTTTTGAAGAGGATATAAAAAATTATTCATATTATTATATGGCAAAAACTCATATTGTACTGGGTAATTATGATCTTGCAATTGATAATTTATTTTTTTTAATTTATAGATTAAAACCAGAAGATGCATTGTTCGACAATTCCTATTTTTTAATATCATCGATATATTTTGAAAATAAGGAATATGAACATATTATTCTATTAATTTATCCAAAAATTGAATTATTGGATAATAGTCCATATAAGGATTATTTTAATTATTATCTAGCAATTTCTTACTATGATGGTAGGAAAGATTTTTTGACAGCTTATAGTTTTTTAAAAAAGATAAATAATACAAATTTTGAATATTATCAGAAAGTTCTTGATATTATTAAAACTATTGAGACAAACTTTATAGATTTTCATTAGTTCAATCTATAAATTAAAAAAAGGAGAAGTGAATGCTTGATTCTATAGCTAAAGGATTTGATAATGCTTTAACATTGATTTTTAAAAAAGGTTTAATTACTGAAGGTAAAATAGGTGAGGCTCTTGAAGAATTAAAAAAAATATTGGTTGAATCTGATGTTAACTATGAAGTGGTAAAAGAATTTTTAGAAAATGTAAAAAGGAAAGGAATCGGACAGCAAATAGTAAAAGGTATATCTGCAAGAGAAAAATTTATAAAGATAGTATATGATGAATTAGTATACTTTTTAGGCGAAGGCAAAAAAGAACTAAAAATTAAAGGTAAAGGGAATCGAGCCGTATTTTTATTGGCTGGTCTTCAAGGAAGTGGAAAAACTACAACAGCTGCAAAAATAGCAAAAATGTTTAAGGGACAGAAATTTCCTCTTTTAGTTGCTGCTGATATTTATAGACCAGCAGCCATAGAACAACTCAAAATTCTTGGACAACAGGTTGAAGTTGAAGTTTTTAGCTTACCGAAAAAAACACCAGATAAAATAGTAAAAGAAGCCCTGAATTATGCCGATTTTAAAGGATTGGATTTAGTAATAATTGACACTGCGGGAAGATTACAGATTGATAAGCAATTGATGGATGAGCTAAAAATTATTTCACAGATATCTAAACCAGATGAAAGCTTGCTTGTTGTCGATTCTATGACAGGGCAGGTTGCTGCAGATGTTGCAGCGGAATTTGCAAAATATATAAGACTAACTGGAGTAATTCTTTCCAAGTTTGATTCAGATGCAAAAGGAGGAGCTGCACTTTCAGTAAAGCATGTTGCAAATCTTCCTATTGTCCTTGTAACAAATGGAGAACAACTTGATAAGATAGAATACTTTTATCCGGATAGAATAGCTCAAAGAATAATAGGAATGGGCGATATACTTACACTTGTAGAAAAGGCAGAAAAAGAATTTTCCATAGCTGAAGCGGAAAAATTAGCTAAAAAGATAGAAACAAACAAATTTGATTATAATGATATGCTTAAACAATTAGAAAATATTGCTAAAATGGGAGGTTTTGATCAAGTTTTATCATTATTACCAGGTGCGACCAAAATAAATCAAAGCAAGATAGATAATCAAATTAAGAAGTTTATAAATTATAAGGTTATAATTCAATCGATGACTAAAAAAGAAAGAGAAAATCCTTTGCTTATAAATAATCCCTCAAGAAGAAAAAGGATAGCCAGGGGTTGCGGAAAGAAATTAATTGATATAATTCAGCTTCAAAGAGATTTTGATAACATGAAAAAAATGATGCAAAAGATGAAAGGTGGTAAAATTAAACCTGAAATGCTTGGTTTAGATATCGAAGCCCTTAAAAATTCCGGATTACAATTTTAGACAATATTTTTATGATAATTTTAAGTAATTATAATAAGATTATAACTATAAGTTAATATTTTATCAAAATATTCAATAAAAACGATCGAGCAAAAAGTTGTGAATATGATGTGAATAAAAATTGTATTTAAATTATTAAAGTTTTTAACAAAAAAAGATTGCATTTCTTTATATTGATAGATAAGGGTAAGACAGATGTCAATATCTTTTTTTAAAAAAATTACAAAAATTTTGTTATATAATATTTCTGTTAATAAAATGTGAATAAAATGTTAAAGGAATAAAAGTTGAATTCAAATATTCAAAAAATTTTAGTGGAAAAAGAAAGATTTATACTGCAAAGAAAAATTCCAGTTATCAAGATTAGAATGGGTTTTTTAAATATATTTCGAAATTATTTTCAAGAAAATGATTTTTTAGAAGTAGAAACCCCTATTAGAATTAATTATCCTGCTGTCGAATCAAATATTGAAACATTTAAAAGTGAAAATAGATTTTTAATAGCATCTCCAGAAATTCAGATGAAGCTTTTAATAATGGCAGGGTATGAAAAAATTTTTCAAATAACTCATTGTTTCAGGAAGGAACATTGCTCAGATATTCATCAAACTGAGTTCACAATGTGTGAATGGTACAGAGTAAATTCCTCACTGAATGATTTAATGAATGATTGTGAAAATTTGATTAAATTAGAAATGGATTTTATGCTAAAATTTTTTGAAAAAAATAACACATATGAAATTGATAGAAAAAGTTGCGAACAATTTTATAAAAAAATTAAATTTCCATTTGAAAGAATCGAAATAAGCGATATATATTTAGATCTCGCAGGATGGAACCCAACAGAAATTTATGATCCACAAAGATTTGATATAGACATGGTTACAAAGATAGAACCATTTTTAAAAACAAAATCAGCGGTATTTTTAGCTGGTTATCCATATTATCAAGCGTCTTTATCAAGATTAAGAGAAGGTTCGAATAATGTTGCAGAAAGATTTGAATTATATTTTGATGGAATTGAGATAGCAAATGCTTTTGATGAACTCACAGATGCTAATATTCAGGAAACTAGATTTTTAGAAGAGTTGAAAATAAGAAAAGAAAAAAATATGAATGAATATCAGATAGATAAAAGATTTATAGAAAACTTAAGAAAAGGCATGCCTCAAACTACTGGAATAGCTTTAGGTTTTGATAGACTTTTAATGGTAATGATTCAGAAAAAATCAATTGAAGATGTAATTTTATTTCCTGAAGGTTATTTTTAATAAAAAGATAATATAGAATATAGACAAACTAATAAATTAAAAACTAATAATTTACCATAAAGCTCTTTGAATTTCGGTTACACCCCATGCATTTTCAAAGTGAATTTCCTTTTTGTTATCAGCATGAAGTGTTCCTGAAAAAGTACCGAGATATTGTCTAAAATATATTTTCAGTATTCCTAAATTTAATTTTTGAATTCTTCTTTTAATTGGGTTAAATTTTAATAAAATCCTGTTATCATCGCTTTTAATTGTCCATGTTTTTTCAGGGTTATTATCTTCAAAATTGAAAATAACCCTATTTAAATTAAAGATTTGATGATCTATCCAGTATGAATTTTCAGTAATATAAGTTTCATTTATAAAAGATGCAAAATTGCCACCAAGTGTCATCTTTAAATTTGGATCCACGGCAGAAAATGCAGCCCAATGCCAGTTTGTTAATCTTTTCATATATCCACAGGACCAATCGTAAAGAAGTGTGGTCTTTTTTAAATCCGGATTAATAGATCTATTTTTTATATTTATTTTCAAATATGTTGGTTCAATACAGGAACATTTTTCGGTAAATGTCCAGCAGTTAATTCCATTTGGTGCACAAATTCTCAAAGGATTATTTGTCTTGTTACCATAAAAAAATTGACCATCTATCTCAATTTTATTTTGAAAGGATATATTTATTTTAAGTTGAGAATTATCCTTATTCTTTTCAATAATTAAAATATCTTTATTATTTTTATAAGAAATTATGTAATTATCAGGATTTACAGGATATTTTAGGTTAATTTCTAAAGGAATTTTTTTATCTATCTCAAAATAATCTTTATTCTGAATGGAATATGAAAAAGAAAAAATATTAGAAATATATGTCAATCCAACAATACCTATTCCAATAATATGTGAATCTGTGATTATTAAAATAAAATTAAATTTATGAAACCTTAATTTTTCAATAATTTTAGGTATATTTTTATCGAAAATAGATTTTAATCTATAATCTTGATAATTAAAATTTATCTCGCTATCAATTTTACCAAAATATACTTCATTTGTTTCTGGATTAACAAGTTTTTGCATAAAAATTCCTTAGTTTTCTTTATTCAAATATCGGAATTTAATTTATTTCATTTAGGAATTGGTTTGAATTTTGTTGACAGTAAATTAAAATAAAATATTTTCTATATCAAATATAAATTTTTTATATATTAAATGGGGTTTATATGGAAGGATACAATCATATTGAAATTGAGCAAAAATGGCAAAAATATTGGGAAGATGAAAAATGCAATGAGGTGAAAGAAGATAATTCTTTTCCTAAAGAGAAAAGGATATATATTTTAGATATGTTTCCTTATCCATCTGGCGAAGGCTTGCATGTTGGTCATCCAGAAGGTTATACTGCCACAGATATTCTATCAAGGTATTATAGATTAAAAGGTTTTAATGTTTTACACCCGATTGGATTTGATTCATTCGGTCTTCCTGCTGAAAATTATGCAATTAAAACTAAAATTCATCCTTCTATTACAACAGAAAAAAATATAAAAACATTTACAAGACAGATTAAATCTTTAGGTTTTTCATATGACTGGTCTAGATCTTTCAGCACAACTGATCCAGATTATTTTAAGTGGACACAATGGATATTTTTAAAACTTTTTGAAAAAGGGCTTGCATATAAATCTAAAGCCCCAATAAACTATTGCCCATCCTGTAAAACAGGTGTTGCTAATGAAGAGGTTGTGGATGGTAAATGTGAGAGATGTGGAACACCTGTAGAAAGAAGAATGATAGATCAATGGATATTGAAGATTACAGCATATGCAGAAAGATTATTAAAAGATTTAGATCTGGTAGATTGGCCTGAAGATATAAAAATAATGCAGAGAAACTGGATAGGAAGATCTGAAGGAGCCATTATAAAATTTGAAATAGATAATATAGAAGAAGAAATAGAGGTTTTTACAACAAGAGCCGATACTCTATTTGGTGCAACCTATATAGTTTTAGCTCCAGAGCATCCTATTGTAGATAAGATTACTATCGATTCTCAAAAATCAGAGATTGAAAGGTATAAAAGAGAAGCAATAAATAAATCTGATTTAGAAAGGACATCTCTAAATAAAGAAAAAACTGGTGCTTTTACAGGAGCATATGCCATTCATCCATTGAATGGAAAAAAAATACCAATATATATATCTGACTACATTCTTTTAAATTATGGAACGGGTGCAATAATGGCTGTTCCAGCTCATGATGAAAGAGATTTTGAATTTGCTAAAAAGTTCAATCTTCCTATTATTCAGGTAGTCTCGCCAGAATTAGGGAAAGAAATAGAATTAAAAGAGGCTTATACTGAAGAAGGCTATTCGATTAATAGTGCGGAGTTTTCTAATCTTACAACAAAGGAATGTGCAAAAAGGATTATTGAAAAGCTTTCAAAAATAGGAAAGGGGAGAGCAGCCGTTTCTTATAAATTAAGAGATTGGATTTTTTCAAGGCAGAGGTATTGGGGCGAACCAATTCCCATAATAAATTGCCCGAAATGTGGACATGTACCGTTAAAAGAAGAAGATCTTCCACTACTTTTGCCTCAGGTTGAATCTTATGAACCTTCAGGAGACGGAAGTTCTCCACTTGCAAAAGTTTTGTCTTGGGTTAAAGTTAAATGCCCAGTTTGTCGAGCTGATGCTGAAAGAGAAACAAATACAATGCCTAATTGGGCTGGAAGCTGCTGGTATTATTTAAGATATACTGATCCACACAATAATAAAGAATTTGCCTCTTTAGAAAAGCAAAACTATTGGATGCCTGTTGATATCTATGTCGGAGGTAAAGAACATGCTGTTTTACACTTATTATATGCAAGATTCTGGCACAAATTTCTTTTTGATTTAGGACTTGTAAATTCTGCTGAACCTTTCATCAAATTGAGAAATCAGGGAATTATTCTTGGAGAAGATAACCAGAAGATGTCAAAATCCAGAGGGAATGTTATAAATCCAGATGATATAGTAAGGCAGTTTGGTGCGGATACTTTTAGAATGTATGAAATGTTTATGGGACCATTAGAAACTTCAAAGCCATGGAATAGTAGCTCAATAGGTGGAATAAGAAGATTTTTAGAAAGAGTATATTTATATTTTAATAAAGTTTCACTGGATTCTTTAAATTTGCCATCCAATATTGAAAAATTATTTCATAAAACAATTAAAAAAGTTTCCGAAGATATTGAATCTATTTCTGCTTATAATACAGCTATTTCTGCACTAATGATTTGCTTAAATGAATTAGTTAAACTGGATTCAATTCCTAGAAAAGTTGCCCAGGATTATATAGTTATGCTCAGTGTATTTGCTCCACATATTTGTGAAGAATTATGGGAAAAAGTTGGAGATGGAAAACCTATTTTTTTACCGATAGGATCAAGAAGTCCATTATGGCCCACTTATGATAAAGAAAAAATAATAGATGATGTGGTAACATATGCTATTATGGTTAATGGTAAAAAAAGGGCAACTTTAGAAATATCTGCTGGTTCAAGCAAAGAAATTGTTTCAAAGGAAAGCTTAAAACTTCCAAATGTAAGTAGATATGTTAGTGAAGGTAAAATTGTAAATATTGTTTTTATTCAGGATAAAATTATAAATTTTATAGTAAAAGAATGACAATTATTTTCTTTTTACTTTTTTAAGTAATGTTATACATATCAATTATATCAATAAGTATATCAATAAGCATTGAAAGAATTTTATAAATCTTTTATTATGTTTCATTGTAATGTTTATCATACTGTTTTTTTACAAATTAATAAAAAAGGCTACCAGTAAAAAGGTAGCCTTCTTTATTGTCATTCTTATTTTAATATTTCATAGTAGAATCTCAATAAATTATTATTCTCTCCATTTACCGCCATGAACACCTTTAAATAATGGTCTTGGAATATAATGAGTATGCAAATATTTTTTAGATTTGCTGGAAAGTGGTTTTTCTAAAAATTCCTTATATAATTTTTGAATTGATGGATTGTTATGAGATTCTCTATGTGGCAAAGATTTATCTTCATTATATAATGCGGATGCTCTTATTTCTCTTTTTTTAATGGTTGAACCATACGGTTGTCCACCTCCACCGACACAACCGCCAAGACAAGCCATTACTTCAATAAAATGATAAGGTATCTCTTTTTTATTTTCTTTTGCTTCTCTTACCTTAAGAAGTATTTTTTCAACATTTGAAAGCCCTGAAGCAACAGCTATTCTAATCTTTTTACCAAGGATTTCAATTTCACCTTCTTTTATACCTTTTGTACCTCTTACAAAAGGTATATCTGGATTTGGGAGTTCTTTATTTGTTATATAAAAATAAGCTGTTCTTAAAGCTGCTTCCATAACTCCACCTGATGCTCCAAAAATTGTACCAGCTCCAGAATATTCCCCAAGTGGACTATCTGCTTCGCTATCTTCAAGAGAAGGAAGATCAATACCTACCTGTTTAATCATCCTTGCAAATTCTCTTGTGGTAATAGTAGCATCAACATCCTTATGACCGGAAGCATACATATCTTCCATTCTATCAATCTCATATTTTTTCGCTGTACAGGGCATTACAGAAACTAAAAATATTTTTTCGGCTGGTATATTAATCTTTTGTGCCCAATAAGTTTTGACCATTGTACCGAGCATTTGATGAGGAGATTTTGAAGTCGAAAAATGAGAAATTAAATCGGGGAAAAATTTTTCAAGATAATCAACCCATGAAGGGCAACATGTTGTTATCAAAGGGAATTCATCCGGGTTTTCTTTGAAAATCTCTGCAAATTCACTTGCTTCTTCTATAATTGTAAGATCAGCACCAAAATTTGTGTCAAAAACATACTTGAAACCAAGTTTTCTAAGAGCACTATACATTTTTTTTACTACATTTGTTCCAACTGGTAAACCAAATTCTTCGCCTAATGCTACTCTAACAGCAGGAGCTTCCTGAGCAACTACTACGAGTTCTGGATTATTTAATGCTTCCCATACAAGAGAAGTGTCATCTTTTTCTACAATTGCACCAACCGGGCATACTGCCGAGCATTGTCCACATTTTACACATTCAGAATCATTTAATACCCTTTCCATTGTCGGTCCAACAAAAGAATTAAAACCCCTAAAACTTGTTTCAAGAGCATGAACATTTTGAACATTCTGGCAAACTTGAGTACATCTGCCACATTGGATACAATATGATGGTCTTAATATTATTGAAGGAGAAGAATCATCAACTTTTGTAACTGTTCTATCGATATGATTGTAGGAAATTTTTCTGATTCCAAGACTTGCAGCAATCTTTTGAAGCTCACAATAACCATTTTTTGGACACTCGAGGCAATCATTTGGGTGATTTGATAAGAGTAATTCAACAACAGTTTTTCTTGCTCTTAAAAGAGCCGGAGTTTTTGTTAAAATCTCCATACCCTCTACTACTGGAGTTGAGCATGATCTAACTGTCTTCCCTCCTTTTTGTTCTACAACACATAATCCACAATTCCCTGTTGGAGGTAAATCTTCATGATAGCAAAGTGTAGGTATATTTATGCCAAGTTTTTGAGCTGCTCTTAAAATAGTAGTGCCATTGTCTACTTCAATTTCCTTTCCATCAATTTTTAATTTGACCATTTTAACTCCCTAACTCGCGCTTGCTTTATTTATAAAAAAATATTTTAAATTAGCAATAAAAAATTTTATAAAAATTTATAAAAATTGTCTTTAAACAAATTAAAAAAAATTGACTTTTTCTATTTATTAAGCTATTTATATAAATGCATATATACTCTTTATTTGATTATATATTCTCCTTTTTAAGGGGGTGAATCTGGTTTCGACTGCAAGGCGAGATAATTGATTGCATGCAGACCTTCTGTAAGTCTTAAAACTGCAGAAAAAAATGAATTGACAACAATTCACTTGCTCTTGCTGCCTAAGTAATTGCAGCAGGGAATCCCATGATTGCTTCTGGTCATGGAAATTCCCCCGATTACAGAAGCAAACTTTCTTTTTTGTCTGGGAGAAGAAAGTTAATTTACAGACTGGTTTATTTCAGGTTTGAAATTTTTCCTGAAATAAATAAGATTAAAAAATTTATAAGCATGTAGATATCATTTATTGGACCTTGTAGGACGGGAGTTCGACTCTCCCCACCTCCAGTTAATCCTGCTTATAATTTAAATTTTTCCTATCGGCGATATATCATTGATTAAAAAAACAATAAAATAAAATTAAGAAAAAATAATATATGACAAATTATCAAAATTTGAAGTTGAATTTAAATTATATTTAAATTAATAAGAAAAAATTGCTAAGGGAATATTTATGGGCAAAAAAAAGAAAAATACCATTGCTTATATCATTTTTTTACTTTTTTTATTATTTTTAATTTTTTATTTTTTTACTGGTTTTTATATTGTTCCTCCAGGAGCATTAAATAAAGGCTCAACAAATTGGTTTATAAGAGCTGGAACTGGTTATCCTTTTATAAGCTCACCTGAAAGTATATTAAGAAAAACAAATAATCTTTCTTCTATGAAATCAAACTTGAAAAAAGTACTTAATTTCCCAAAGGAAAAAATAATAGCCACATTTAAATATTCTAAGTGGCTTTATTCATTTACAGAAAAAAATTAAAAGAAAAAAATTAATAGATATTACCAATAACCTTAAATTATCAACTCATAATCTTCACTTAATTTATTTCTTTTATATGATTCTTCTATTCAATAGCTTTCGATAATTAATTTATTTTTCTCTTTTTATGTGTTTATAATTTTCCCTTAGAAATTAATTTTTTTCAGTTTTAATTAAACAATAATTAATTTAATAATTGATTTAATTTTATGACAAATTATATTTCTATCAATTTATTGAATTAATTCATAAGGATATAATAGTATTTAATGATAAAATTTTATAAATAATTAAATACTACAAAGATTGCTAGTTTTTTTATATCAATTT
>JBKBTB010000007.1:0-22089 GCA_046291015.1 Exilispira sp.
GTTACATATTATCAAACAATAATTTTACAGAAACTATCTCAATATTCAATGAGAGATTTACGAACTGATCTTTATAGCAGAATGCTAACATATGAGGTTTCTTACTATGATAAAAATCCTATAGGGAAACTTGTTAATAGAGTTTCTAATGATATCGAAGTATTAAATGAGCTATTTTCAGAAGTTCTTGTCTCTCTATTTAGAGACATAATATTGATAATTGGAATTTTAGTCTTTATGTTCTGGCAAAATATATATCTAGCACTTGCCGTATCAATTGTTTTTCCATTTATAGTCATCATTACCATTCTTTTTAGAGTGAAGTCTGCGGATGCTTATAGAAAAGTAAGAACGATAATTGCTCAAATAAATGGATTTTTTGCAGAGACTATCTCCGGGATAAGGATTATACAGCTTTTTTCAGCAGAGAAAAAAAATTATAAAAGATTTAGCTCTATCAACAATTCACTTTATAAAGCGAATATAAAGCAGATGTATGTATATGCCACTTTCAGGCCTTTAATAGATTTTTTAAGATGGTTTTCTGTAGCATCTGTTATATATTTTGGAGCAAGAGGAATATTAAATAATACAATATCATATGGTTTAATATTTTTATTTACACAATATATAGCAAACCTTTTTGAGCCAATAGGAGATCTCTCAGAAAAATTCGATATCATGATTTCTGCTAATGCCGCAGGAGAAAAGATACTTTCTGTATTTGAAGCAGAAACAAGGCATGAAAAAGATGATAAGAAACAAATTATTGCATTTGAAAACTGCATGCTCAAAAAAAATAAATATGAAAGCTATGAGAAATCATTAAGATTCAAAGGTTCTGTCGAATTTAATCATGTCTGGTTTGCATATAAACCAAATGAATGGATCTTGAAAGATGTTTCATTTAAGATTGAACCAAGAAAAACAATTGCAATTGTAGGTGAAACAGGAGCAGGGAAATCAACAATTATTTCATTATTAACCCATTTTTTTGAAATTCAAAAAGGTGCAATATTGATAGATGATATACCTTTATATTCAATTCCATACAGTATTTTAAGAAAAAATTTAGCAGTGGTCATGCAGGATGTATTTTTATTTTCAAAAACAGTTAAGGAAAATATTATATTGAATTCAGAATTTGATGAAGAAAAATTTAATAATGTGTGTAAAATGACTCATATAGATAAATTTATTAACAACTTACCTGATAAAGAAAATGAAATGGTTATGGAAAGAGGGGTTACATTTTCTGCTGGAGAAAGACAGCTTCTTTCTTTTGCAAGGGCTTTATATTATGACCCTTCTATTCTTATACTCGATGAAGCCACTTCAAACATAGATTCTGAAACTGAAAAACTTATTCAGGATGCAATCAAAAATTTAATAAAGAACAGAACTGCTATAATAATTGCACATCGATTATCTACAATTAAAAGTGCAGATTTAATTCTTGTCATAGATAAAGGTAGAATTGTTGAAAGTGGTATACATAATGAATTGATTGCTAAAAAAGGTATTTACCATACATTATATAAACTTCAATTTGAACCAATATAATTTTAAAAAAATTCATAAAGATAATAATACAAAAAGGTTAATTATGAAAGCACTTCAACCATTTAGAAATATTTATAATAATATAAAAAATTTAAGATTATTGAAAATATCTGAATTGAATGAAAGCTTAAATGAATTTGCAAATTTAATAAAGAAAAAAATTATCTCAGTAAGAGATTTGATAGAATATTTAAATGAAAAATATAACTACCCTGATGAAAATTATGAATTTGCAAACAAAGTTTATGAAAAAGATAAGCTGCCTAAAAAACCAGTTCTTGTTTTATCTGGAGGTGGTGCCAGAGGAATGGCTCATGCCGGTGTTTATAAAATTCTTTTTGATCTTGATATTAAACCTGTAGCCATAATCGGAACTTCTATAGGTGCAATTGCCGGTTCTTTAATAGCAGATGGTAAAAGTCCAATAGATATTTACGATATGATGTATGCAAATGAGAAGTTTTTTAAGTTCTTAAAACTATCAAATCCTCTGATTAGAAAAAAAATCAGAGAAAGAGTAATGAAATTTTTAGCTAAGAATTTGAATTCCAAACATTTTGAAGACTTAAAAATTCCCTTATATATAAATGTTGCTGATTTGAAAACCTGCGAAAGAGTTATAATTTCAAGTGGTGATATAATAACAGCGGTTACTGGTTCAGCTGCGATACCATTTATAGTAGAATCGGTAAAAAGAGACTCTATGCTTTTAACAGATGGTGGTGTTATAGATAATTTTTGCATAGATGTTGCAAGAAATATTGAAAATGATGGAATAATCGTTGTCGATGTATGTGCTGCGACAGATCCAACTTCTTCAGTACAAAGAGATTATTTTTTATTACAGATTTCTAAAGATTTGAATATGGTTACAAAATCTTTTGGTAAAAGAATACTTCCTATAGAGTCAGAAAAAGATACATATTCATTTATAAATAATCTTTTTTACATGATAGCAAGAAGAGGAGGACTGGGACCATCATTAAAAGGTGATGAAATAGTCATTACACCTCTTCTTGAAAATATGAATGTTTTTGATTTTGACAGAAGAGATTTTGCATATAATAAAGGTATAGAAGCTGCAAAAATCGTTTTTAAAAATTTTGTTTAGTATATTTAGTAAAAAAATTAACAATGACTTTTTTTTTTTAAAAAAAAATTTTTATTTAATTTTTGTTTATATTTTGATTATAAAATATTTTTAACACTAAAGGTATAATATGAGTTTTTATTTTCAAAAAGATCTTGATGAGAGAATCAAAAATTCAGATCATATTATTGAACTAATCAGTAAAGTAAATAATATATATATTATTGGAATTGGTGGAATAGGGTTATCCGCTTTAGCACAATTATTTTACAATTCTGGAAAGAATGTAGCTGGTTCGGATTTATGTAAAAGTGATGTGACTTTATATCTTGAAAGACTCGGGATAAAAGTATATTACAATCATGATATTGAAAATATAAATAATAGCTTTGATTTATTTGGCAGTATAGATCTTGTTGTTTTTTCACCAGCAGTTATGGAAGAAAATATAGAGCTTAAATACCTTAAAGATAAAAATATTTTGTGCTTAACATATGGGCAGGCATTATCCTATTTTGTAAATACTTTAAATTCAATATCAATTTGTGGTACACATGGTAAAAGTTCAACAACAGCAATATTAGCAGAAATATTGACTTCGAAGCAAATAGAAGTTAGTTTTCTATGTGGAGCTGTACTAAATAAATTTAATACAAATGCAATTTTCAATAAAAATTCAAAATTTTTTATAGTAGAGTCATGTGAATATAAAGAAACATTTTTAAATTTTTTCCCAAAAAATGTTATAATTCCATCTCTTGAAGTAGATCATCTGGACTATTATAAAAATGAAGAGAACTATTTCAATGCATTTGCTGCATTTCTCAATCAGATAAAAAATGGTATATTAATAATGAGATTAGAAAAAAATCTGGAAAAAAAACTTTTTGAATATGCATTAAAACTTAAAAATATTACTAAGATTATTACATATAGTTATTATAATATTACTGACAATTTTAATTATATATTTTCTAAATTATCTGAAAAAAGGCATCATCATTATTATTATAAATATGACGAAAATGAGCCATTTAGAGTTAGATTAATAAAAAATATTAATGAATATATATTACCAATACCAATACCTTCATCTGAATATGCGGCAAATTTTACTGCTATTTTTGTATTTTTAGATAATTTCTGCCTTTTAGATGATGAGAGTATAAGTTATGTATCAAATTATTCTGGTATTAAAAGAAGATTTGAATTTATTGGAATTGATAAATTTAATAATACGATAATAAGCGACTATGCCCATCATCCCTCAGAGATAAGAACACTTTTAAAAATAACCAGCTTAAAATATCCAGATAAAAAAATATACTTAATATTTCAATCCCATCAGCATTCCAGAACAAGATTATTATTAAATGAATTTTTAAGTTTATTTCAAAATGTAGAAAATCTAATTCTTTTGCCAATTTACAGGCAGAGAGATAGCGAAGAAGATATTAAAATTATGTCATCAGAAAAATTTTATGAAGAAATAGAAAAAATTAATCAAAAAGCATTATTTTTTATTGATAATTTTAAATTATATGAATTTTTAAGTAAAATTAAAGACTCAGTATTACTATTTACCGGAGCTGGAAGCATAGATAATTATGCAAGAGAATATTATAAACAAAGTCTCAAATTCAAGATAAACTGAAAATTTAATATAAAAGATAAATGTAATACAGAGAATATATGTAAAAATAAGATATAAATTTAAATGTAAAAATATTGATAAATGAGGTAAAAATGGGAAAAAAAAGAAAATTTTTGTTTTTTTTCATGTTATTTTTATTTATAATTTTATCTTTTTATTCCTGTCAGAAGAAAGAATATAAATATAGCGATGTCGCTTATTTTGCTGAACCAATCATTCAAGATTTTTGCACAGGTTTTGCTCAAAATGATTATAAAGAATTTGCAAAATATTTTGTAAATTATATGTCGAAACCTATTGATGTGGAAAGTCTTGAAAAACTTTTTTCTAAAATTGGCAGTACTATTGGTTCTTATGTTCCAGGTTCTATAAGCTACAAAAGTGTAAAAAGAATCAATAATATTTTTATAATAAATTATACTGCAAAATTTACCGATGAAAATGAACCAGTTAATATTACTTTAAATTTTGAAAAAAAATTTAACGAATTTAAGGTTGCAGGTTTTAGTTTAGATTCCCCTAAGTTAAGAAAAGATAAATAATTGAATAAGAGCAATAGTTATAAAAATTATTTAAAGTAAAAATAATAGTTGTAAAAGCAGATTATTAAAATATAAGTATTAGAATTGCAAGAAAAATATATAAGTTAAAATTTGGAAAATTGATTTAAAATTGGAGTTTTAAAGTGAAAAAAACATTCTGGTTATCTTTACTTGCTTTTGTTTTAGGTGCTTTTTCTTTTCTTTCTGTTATATATGTTCAAGCGCCAATACAGAGATTTTTAACAAACAGTGATTTTTTTTATAAATTAAACTCACTGTTTTTAATGGCTTTACTTTATGGATTGGTTTCTGCATTAATTCAAAGAAATTTTACATTTATTGCAGCAATTTTTTCAAATACCTATGCACTGGCTGGTTTTTTAAGTGGACTTGGATTTGGCATTGCCGAAAGTATTTACTATGTCTATCCTTATCTTGTAAATTTTGGGTTTAATTATATCCTGACAATTGAATTCGCTTCAAGACTTATTTCAATTCTCTTCAATGCCGCTTGCACAGGTATTATTATGGTTGGATTATCTGAAAAAAAGTTTTTTCTATATTATATCCCAGTAATCTTAATTCATACAACAATGATTGGACTTTCTTTGTTTATTCAAATAGCTAAAATAATGCAGTACTCTTTTTTAATAATATCCTTTATTGTTACAATAGTTTTATTTTTCTATTTTATGTATATCAGTAAAAATATGAAAATTGTATTAAAAGAAGAATAGGAAATTATATGGAAAAAAATACTGAGCAAAAAAATACTGAAAAAAATAGTATAATTTGTACGGTAAATGGTTATCCAATTACAATAGATGAAGTTTATAATACATATCAAATATTTTTAGATGATATTTTTAGGGATGATCCCGAGATAATTTTAACAGAAGAAGAAAAGAATGATTTACTAAATGAATCCATATACACTTTAATTGATGATAGATTAATCTATCTGGATGCCAGGGAAAATAATATTGTAGTTACAGAAAATGAAATAAATTTTGAAGAAGAAGAATTTAGAAAACAATTTAATGAAGATTTGCCTCTTGAAATTATACTTGAAGAAAGAGGCTATGATATAGAATTTTTCAGACAGAAACTTTTAGAAGAACTTACAATAAAAAAAATGCTTAAAAAAGTTATACCAGACAATATATTTACTGATCAATATTTATGGGAATATTATCAAAATCATAAAGATATTCTTGATGATAAAGAAAAAAAAATGGAAGAGAAAAGTTTTGAAAAAATAACAATCGAATTAAGAGATGTTTTTGAAGAAATGATTTTTATGGATTTATATACAAAATATGTTGATGAGCTTTTCGAAAAGGCAGAAATAATATTTAATGAAAAAAACTGTGAGATTTTATTTCAAAAAAAATGATTTAATCATTTATTTTATAATTGTTTTAATCTCAATAGGGTCATTTTTCATAAGAGATTCAAACTCGAAAATTGACAGATCAAAACTATTAGTTGAAATAGATTATAATAAAGAAAGATATTTTTATCCTTTATATAAAGATAATCTGATTATATTGAAAAATGGTCTTATTATTGTTGAAATAAATGATAATAAAGTAAGGGTAAAAGATTCAGATTGTCAGGATAAGATTTGTATGAAAAAGGGATGGATTGAAAGAAGTGGACAATTTATTATTTGTATGCCAAATAAACTTTTAGTCAAAATTATTGGTGAAGAAGAATATGACAGCATTACCTACTGAGAAAAAGATTTTAAAATTTTATGATAAAAAATTTATTTTATTTTTTGCAACAGTTTCGGCTATTTTTAGCTATATTGAATCAATAATACCTAAACCACTAATTTTTGTAAAAATAGGATTTGCATATATTCCTATTTTAATTGTTTTGGACAAGATAAATGTTTTATATTCAATAGTAATAATATTATTAAAATCAATATTAACTGGAATATTTGCGGGTAGCTTATTTTCTTTTACTGGAATTCTATCCATCGTTGGAGCAGCTGGTTCTGTCTTTGCGTTTGCATTAATCTATTTGTTTATAAAAAAATTTTCAAAAGTCGCTATTTCAATTTTGCTGGCGGTATTTACAAATTTATTTCAATTAATCTTTTATTCTGTTTTTATAATAAAAGATTACAATATTTTAAGACTTATTCCCCTGATAAACATAATTTCGGTTATCGCAGGAGCTATTACTGGTTGTATTGCTATTGAAATAGAAGAAAAATATCTGGCAGTAGAATTTTTAATAAAATAATATAAATCAATTATCATGGGATTTAATGAATTAAAAATTTCAAACAATTTTATTCGTGTCACCATTACAGATTTAATTCAATCATTCTTTAATTCTAAAGAATTTTTTAATAACAATATTATAGAAAATAAAGATAATGAAATACTTTATGATTTAGAATCTGTTGAATCCCATAAGCAATTTTTTTCTAAATTTCCTGTTGAAAATGCTTTATATGAAGTTGGAATAAAGCATAAATTCAAATACAAAGATATAAATATAGTTCTTTCCGGTAGATTGGATGCTTATGTTAAAGAAGAAGGAATTTTATATGAGCTAAAAATTTATGAAAGAGATCTTGAAGAATTAATTTATACTGGATTAATTAATTTATTTAAAATGCAACTATTTATCTATGCTTTTATATTAAGAAAGAAGAAAAAATCTATAAATAGATTAAAATTAATCCTATGCTCTTTAAATCAAAACATAATAAAGGAATTTGAATATCACTTTGAATATAAAAAAATATACAGGGAAATAAAAAAGTTATTTTCATTTCTTTATGATATTTATATTTTTGAAATCTCCAAAAAAAAATACTCAAATGAAGAAATACTATTTCCATATAAAGAAATAAGACCAATTCAAAATGAGATAATAAATACAATTATCGATTCAAATAAAAAATTAACATTCATTGAAGCACCTTTTGCTAGTGGTAAAACAGCAGCAGTAATTTATGCTCTTGCAAAAAGGCACAATTATCCAGTTATACATTTTTTTACATCAAGAAATTTTCAAAAAAAACAGGTTTATCAAGAAGGTATCAATATAGGTTATAAGCCAATAATTAGAAAGGCTTTTATCGATAACTGTTCTCTTCATTCATTTTATTGTAAAAGAGAGAAATGTTTGAAATATGATTTCCCTATTTATCAATATTCTATATTAAAAAACAATGGATGTCCGGTATTTTATGATAAATTATTTTATAATTTATATGATTTAATAATTGCTGACTATAATTATTTACTTTTTAATGCCTTATCGAAAGATGGCAATATTATCTGTGTAATTGATGAATATCATTCATTTTTAAATCGGGTTTCCGAATTTTTTAGTGTTAAAATAAAAAAAATTGAGATTGAAAATATTAAAAAATTGGTCCATTTAAAATATAGAAAACTTGAAGAATCCTTTTCAAAACTATTTCTTACAGATGAGTTTTCATTCAATCAGTATTCATCTTTAAATGAAATAGATGATAGATATAATCAAAAAGATTATAAATTTTTTCATTTTATAGATGAGATTAAAAAACCATTAGATCCAGCTTTTTTCGATATACTGTTAAAAATAAATTTAGATATTTATAGTTTTTTAAGGTATAATAATGATAAAGATTTAGATGATTTTGAAAAAGTAATATATCCTTTTTATCAGAAATTGAGAATAATTTTTGAACTATCTCGATTTGATTTAGTAATTTCATATTCTAAAATCTCTAATGAAAAAATTTTTACATATAAAAATATGAAGAGAATACTTGATAATGCTTTTTCAAAATATAAATCAATAATAGGAATTTCCGCAACTTTGGAACCAAAGCAACTTATATATAATACCCATGATAGGGAACAAATCTTTATTTATAGCAAAAACATACCAAAAATTATAAGAACATACATATACGCAAATGTTGAGACTATTTATAAAAAAAGAGATAAAAATTTATATTCAATATCAAGTATAATTAATAAAGCAATATTAAATGAAAATGAAAACAATAAGATAATAGATAGAGCAATTTTATTGTTTTTCCCTTCATATGAATTCATAAGATTAATAGAAGTATTTATTTTAAATCCTTTATATGATAAAATAATTTTAAGCAAAGAAAAATTACAATTTACCTCAAACACAAGAATATATTCTGACGAAATAGATGAAATTGATAAATTTTTTATTGATGGTAAAATTCATTTAATTTTTTTACCATATAGGTCAATAATTCAGGAAGGAGCAAACTTAAATTTTAAAATTGCAGGGGGTTTTTTCATAGGCTTACCTTTTAGAGTACCTGATAATCAATATTTAACTCATTCTATAATTATGGAAGATAATAGTCAAAATTCATTTGAAATTCTCTCTCTTTTTCCCGCATTAAATGATGTTTTACAATCAAGTGGAAGAATTGGCAGGAAGAAAGAAATGGATAATTTTATATATTTTATAGGAAAAGAATATACAAATGAAAAAATATTTGAAACAATTTGTGATATATATAAAGATATAAAAATAATAAATAACTGATCTATTGTCAGAATTGATTTTAATAATTATATTTTAAAAGGAGGTTTTATGAAAGTCTATATAGATAAAGATCTATGTATAGGTTGTGGAGTTTGTGCTTCTATTTGCCCTGCTGTTTTTGCAATGGATGATAATAACATTAAAGCATATGTGATAAATAATGCCGATTTAAATGATTCTTCTCTTAATGAAGCTATAGATAGTTGCCCTGTAAACGCAATAAAAAAAGAAGATTAAAAAATATTTTCAAAATGATTTATCTTAAAAATATATCTTTTGGATATACATCTGAAAAATTGTTTTCTAATTTAGACTTAGAAATTTTTAAAAATGATAAGATAGGACTTGTTGGTAGAAATGGGTCGGGTAAAACAACCTTATTAAGAATTTTAGCAGGTGAAATTTCTGATTATGAAGGAATAATAACAACAACTCAAAATATTTCTATTGGGTATCTTCCACAGCAGGTTCATTTCTTAAAGGATGATTTCACGCCCTTTACATTATGTAAACAGGCATTTAAAGAAATCGATCAGAAATTAAAAAGAATAGAATTTTTATCTACAAGACTCGACAATGAAAACTACCATAAAGAATATGATTTTTTACTGTATGAATTAAGTGAAAATAATCAGTTTTCATATGAATATAAAATAAGAATGGTTTTATCAAGCCTCGGACTTTCTTTAGCCGACATGAATACATCTTTTGGTAAACTTTCCAGTGGTTATAAGGTTAGAGCTTATCTTGGTTATCTAATTCTTCTTTCACCAGATTTACTGTTACTTGATGAACCAACCAATTTTCTAGATATAGATGCAATTCAATATCTTATTGAATTTTTAAAATCATATAATAAAAGTTTTATTATTGTATCACATGATAAAAATATACTTGACACGGCGGTAAATAAAATATGGGACCTTTTTGCAGGAAATTTGTATTTATATAATAATTGCAATTATTCTGGGTTTATAAAAAGAAAAGATGAGTATCTTCTTAACCTTGAAAAAAGATCAAATAATCTGGATAAAAAAATAAAACAACAGTTGGAATTTATAAATAGATTTAGATCCAAAGAGAGTAAAGCTTCCGCAGTGCAGAGCAGAATTAAACTCTTAGAAAAACTTGAAAAAATAGATATACCTTCTGAAAACAGTATAAATTTTAAAATTCAATCATCCAACAATACATTTTCTAATATCTTATCATGTGAAAATCTTAGCTTTGGTTTTAGCAGTGAAAAACTTCTTGAAAAGATACATTTTTCTATTTTAAGAAAGGACAGGATTTTTTTAATTGGAAAAAATGGTATAGGTAAAACAACCTTTCTAAAGCTACTTGTCGGAGAATTAAAACCCGAAGAGGGTAAGGTAGTTGTCCATAATAATGCAAAAGTTGGTTATTTTGAACAAAATGCCTCAATTGATGCAGGAAAAATTGATAGGGCAAATGAGCTTTCAGTAATTGAATTTTTTACTCAAACAAAAGAAGCCCAAAATTTAAGTGAAACTGAAAGAAAAAGCTTTCTTGGAAATTTTGGTTTTACTGACAATGACTTTTATAAACCAATTTCATTTTTATCTGGAGGAGAGAAGGTTAGACTGATACTTGCAAAAATATTTTTGACATCTCCCGATATTTTAATACTTGATGAACCTACCACCCATCTTGATATTTCCACAAAAGAAGTTTTGATTGGAAATCTTTATAATTATAATGGAGCATTGCTCTGCGTATCGCATGATATAGATTTCATAAAAAGACTTGCCAAAAAATTTATAACCATAGAAGATAAAAATTTAAAATGGTTTGATAGCCTGCAATATTATTTTGAAATTCTCGAAGAAAAAAAAGCAAAAAATGAAAAAAAAATATTTGAGATAAAAAAAGAAGAAAAAAAGGAAGAAAAAAAAGGATTGTCTACAAATAAAAGACAACAGATTGAAAAAAAGATTATGGAATATGAAAAAGAGATTTTAGAAGTTGAGAAAAAAATTAATGATATTGAAAAGAAATTTGAGCAAAATTTAAGTTTTGGTGAAATTCAAAAACTCAATGAAATATACAATAATCTCAATAGACAATATGAAGAATTGTTTTCAAATTTAATCAAACTTGAAGAATCTTTAAAATAATTTTATTTTATAATGCTGGATTGAAAAGTTTTACCTTAAAGGTAATATCGAATAAAAAACCCTCTTCAGAGAAATATTTTCTTGGTTTACCTTCTATTAAAAATCGCACTCCATTTACTTCCTTAAATTGTAATGCCGTATTTACAATCTGATAAATTTGAATTTCTATAGATTTCAATCCATTTTTATTATTTAAAAATTCCTTGTTAAAATCTAAAAATAATATACCATTTTTTATCCATGCTCCAAGTAGTTTTGTTCCAGCAGGAATTAGATTGATGTATGGTTCTTTTGGCTTATAATTAACTAAATAAGAAATAACAGAAAAAATAGGTGAATCTGTGTAGTCAATTTTTTCACTTTTTTTTGCCAGATAGAGTTCATACTGGCTATCTAAAGCGGCAAGATACAATATAAAAACATTTGAATTTATCTTGTATTTTTCATTATTGTTTTTGCTGCTTTCATTTTCTTTAATTTGATTTTCTTTACTTTTAGTATCATTTTTTTGTGTTAAATCTTTTTTATCATTATTATTTGAAATATCAGAATCAGAACTATTAGTATAATTTTCTATCCTGTTTTCTTTAATCTGGTTATTATTGTTATCATTAGATTTATTTTCTAAAGATGATAAGACAATATTATTTTCTTTGTTTACAGAAGAATTATTTTTTTTTGATAAAATATTAAATAAAAGACCAAGCTTTGATTTATTTTCTTCTATATTTTCTTTATTATTTGATTTTTTATTATTAGCCGTAGGGGTAACATTTAAAAGTCCATTATTTTTGGCAAATGAATAAAGTAAAAAGGAGGCATAACTCATTAATAAAATTAATATAAATATTAAAAATAGTGAGATTCCAAAACTATTACTCTTATATTTTCTTTTTCTTCTTTTCATGATAATATTTTCGGCTTATTGAAAGATTAGATTATAATATCAATAGATTGACAAAAAGAATAATTTGAAGTAATAGTTTTTTATGAGCGAACAATATGATTTTTGGAGAAAATAATGAATAAGACGATTTCAATAGTTCTTATTATTTTGTTAATTGTGTTTTTCTTTTATGGCTGTAATCAAAATAAGCATTTTATAGAAATAAATGGAGTTAGATTATATATTGAGATTGCTTTAACTGATCAAGAAAGAGCTACAGGATTAATGTATAGAGATAAATTACCAGAAGATCATGGTATGCTTTTTATATTTGAAAAAGAACAGGTTTTAAATTTCTGGATGAAAAATACATCTATTCCTCTTTCAATTGCGTATATAAGAGAAAATGGTCTAATAATAGGAATTTATGACATGAAGCCCTATGATGAAACAGCCATTTCTTCTATTTATCCATGTAAATATGCTCTGGAGGTCAATCGGGGTTGGTTTGCAAAGAATAATATTAAAACAGGTGATACTATAAAATTACCATCTCTTGAAATTCTTTTAAGCTGGCATAAGGAGCAAAATAAATAATGATTTTTTTTATTGGATGGTTTAATAAAGATAATTTGGAAAAATATCTTGTTGACCATAAAAATTCCAATCTTCTTATTTTTTATATTACAGAAGAAGCCTTTATAAAAGAACTTAATCTTTATGATTGTAATTTTATATTTATCAAATTAAATAGCTTTTTAGTGAATGGTAAATTTATTAAGGATGGCTTTCTAGTTTATGAGACTGAATTAAAATTATCTAAATATTATTTTAATGCTGATTCAGATTTAATTCTTGGATATTTGAAAAATTCAAATACTTTATTTAAAAATTGTCTTATAATATCCAATATTATAAAGAATGATGAAGGGAATGATTTAATATTTTTTTTATCTAACATTTTTGGTAAAAGTAATAATTTTATTGGAATTGATTTTGAATTTATGAATAATAATGCAATTTATTATAAAGGTAACTTTTATAAATCTTTTTTTTTAATATTTGAAAGTGAAGAAAATATAAATTTTTTAAAAACAGATGAATTCTGGGAGGATTATTTAGGTCCCTATATAATAACTGATGCTTTTGATGGTGGTTTTAAGAATATTTCCTGGCAAAATCCAGTGAATTTCTATCTAAGTAATATACCATCATTATCTTATGAATCTATTGAGAAAGCAATTAAATATTTCCCATTAAAAGTATTATCCTTAAAAGAAAATTATTCAATAGTTAAATTAAGAGTTGATTTTACAAAGTCACTGGATTCATTCTTTAATGATATATCCATTTTTTCTTATCAATATGCTTTTATTGAAAAGTGTAATATTCATGTTTTGTTTAATAAAATAAAAAAAATCAAAAAAATTAATTATTTCCATTTTTTTGTTTTAAGCGGTGATTTAGCTTTTATAATATCTGATTTCTTAAAATATAATATAAAAGTTGCAAAAAATTTATCTATAAGGAATTTTACCGCTATAACTTCTAATCTTATAGTTTTACCTACTTCATCTACTCCATTATTGACAACAGATTGTATTCTGGCAATTTAATGCAGAAATAATACTTATTATGAAGAAAATTTCAAAAGATTCATTTAAACTTGCATTATATCTTGAGATTTTTTCGGCACTTAAAGATATAAAAAATGAACAGATAATTTGTGATAGATTCTTTGAAAGATTGGGACATCATTTTGACATTCAAAAGGCAGGTATATATCTCAGAGATCTAAAAAAAGATGAACTAATTTTTATTTCCGGCATAGGTGTAGATATTAATAAGATTGAAATAAATAAAATTTCAGTTTATAGCGCTTCTATTTTTGCTTTAATGAGTGGAAATACTGAATTCAGATTTGATAAAATTTATAACAAAGATATTGAGGATTTCCCTTTTCTTGATGGTTTAACTTCAGCTCTAATATTTCCTTTGCATAGAGAGAAAAAACCTTTGGGCTTTGCATTTTTCGGGAAAAATAATAATAAAAATATAATATTTAGCGAAGAAGAAGAAAATATTTTGAATTCACTTCTCTCATTAATAATACCTATTTTAGATTTACAGATGACTTACAAAGAATTGAGTGTTTCACAATCCAGACTTGTTGAAGCCATAGAAAATTTAAAGAACTTTGAACAAATTAAAAACTCATTCTTATATAATATAACACATGAATTGAAAACACCTCTTGTTACAATTGTTGGTTATTCCGAAATGCTTCATTCAAAGGATATGGGAGAATTAAATCCGATGCAGATAAAAGGTGTTGAAATAATATTAAAAAATTCCAATCATCTGCTGGAAATGATAGAGGATTTACTAACTTTTGTTAATTTGTCTGATAAAATTTCAAATATAGATTTGCAAAAAATAAATATTGTTAATTTAATATATCAGGTCGTCAAAAAGTTTGAAAATTCAAACTCTCAAATAATACTGGATATTGATTATCCTGAAGTAATAATATTAGCAGATCCTTATCTTTTAACCAAGGCGATGGAACATTTAGTAGAAAATGCAATTAAATTTAACAGGGAAAATAAACCGGTAACTATAAAATCTGAAGTTAATAATTTAACAATGAAGGTTAAAATACTAATCATTGATAATGGTATAGGTATGGATTATAGCACTTTTGAAACCTCATTGAAAAATTTTGTTCAGGAATCTAAAAACCTCGAAAGAAAATATAGTGGTATTGGTTTTGGTTTATCTTTTGTAAATAAAATATTGTCTATTCATCAGTATAATATCTTATTTAAGTCTATAAAGAATAAAGGAACCGAAATTGGATTCGAAGCACCAATATTATCTTTCAAATGAATTTAATCAAAAAATGATTAGATTTCTCAATAATCTATCTTCGAAAGAATCTTCTAAAAAAGAGATTGATAAGATATTTAATCTTCTTTATCCGGCAATCATCAATTTTGTAAGTATAAAAAAATTGAAAAATCCAGATATAATTGCAGATTTTTTGGTTGAGATATATGAAAATTTTATGGATTTTTTAATTAAAGCAAAAAATTTTTCTACAAATAAGGAAGATTTCGTTTTCTATTATTATTTCATAAAATATCTTTATTTTCAATGGCAAAACTTCAAAAGAAAGAAAAATAGCATAAAAAGCAATAAGATTAATAATGAATATGAATATTTAGATAAAGTAAAAACTGATATAAGCCTTGTGGCAACAGGTGATTACCATGAAATCGAACAGATAAAACAGATAATAAAAAATTGTTTATATAATCATTTCGAAACTGAAGAAATAGTTATGTTTTTAGTATATTATCATTTTTTACTGGATGAAAAGGATTATATAGTTATCTCTGATTTTCTTAAATTACCAGTATTAGATTTACTGGATATGCTTTCTTTTAATTTAGAATTCGAAGATAATGAAGGTTTTACAAGAACAATGGATGAAAATGTTATTAAAAGTTTGTTTAAAATAGATATAAATTCATTTAGAGTTTATATTACAAGAATTAAGAAAAAAATGAAAATAAAATGTAATTATTTATTAGAAAATTACTTATTTATAGATGAAGGTTGAATTATGATAGAAAATTTATTGATTAAAAAAGCCATCGGTATTTCTCTTGATAAATTAGAATTAGAAGAGGTTGAAAAAGCCTTAAGACAAAATCCATCATTTATAAAAGATTACATTAATTTAAAAAAATTCTTTAAATATGATTTTGAATTTAAATTTGATTCAATTCTTGTATTTAAAAAAGAAAAAAGAGTTTTTTCAACTATTGATCTTGAAAAAAAATATTTCAATCAGGTAAGAGCCGCAGGAATTGGAGATAGAAATTGTATTTTCATAACCAGCTTAAAATGGAATGATCTATTGATCGATATTTCCTCCGAAATTTACTCAAATAAAATAATTATTAAATCCCTTACCAGTGAAAATGAAATTACATTTAAAGATGGTGATAAAGAATTATTTCATATTGTCCTTGCGTCTGGAAGAGATTTTTCATATGTCTTTAAGAGTAAAAATACAGTATTAAATAGTAAAGACAATTCTTTATTAATATCATTTATATAAAAATTCTCAACAAAGAAGCAGTATAGACGGATGATGACAGGATTGATAAAAGTAATTCATATAAATTGTTATAATTTTTATTTATTATTATATTGAAAATATTTTCAACATATTCTAAAGGTAAAATAAAAGGTGATGAAAGTATTAGTTTAATATCTTTTTTAAATAAATTATATAGCAAATTATTCTCTGATTTATAATAATCAATCATACAGCTTAGAAGTAATAATACCTGAACATTGGGCTGACAGTCAATTAATGAAAATGGATTAAAAAAATATTTACCTATTTTAATGGATGAAAAATCTTTTTTTCTATATCCATGAGCAAATAAAGTAATTATTTTTGATTGCTGGAGGCAATTTAAGAATTGCTGACTATCTTCAAATATAATTTTGTTTATTCTCAAGCTACTCCACAATTTTTCTTCAATCTCAAATTCTGCTTCTTTTAAAAATAATATATCTGATATTTTAATATTTTCATTTAATATTATTTTTATAGAATTTAATCTATCCTGTTTTTCAGGATTAACTGAAAACAATGATAAGATTTTATTTGTGGCAAAATAATTTGATATTAACTGAAATGGTAGTTTTAAAAGATAATTATTAATTTCAAGTATTAATAAATCTGGTTTATACGAAATAATAAAATTGAAATCAATAATTTTATTGAAATTCTCAATATAATTTTCAAAGTATTTATCTATCTTATCAAAATTAAGATTTATTATCTTTTTATTAAAGTTATAAGAATTATTCAGAAAATATAAATATTTTGACTTGCTAAATGATAAGTTTTCTGATTTTAAAATTATACCATTACTATCTTCATATGTACAATTTAAGGTACTATTTTGAATATATATTTTAAGTAATAAAAAATCATTTGATCTATCAATTATCTTTTCTTTTGAAAAAATTTCATCCCAGTTAAAAATTCCATATTTTTGATTTTTAACTTTTATAATATACTTATTACTTTTAATTTTATCAATATTTATATAGCTATCTTTACTTGATGATATAACTGCTTCTATAATTGTTTTTGGATAATTATCTAATTGAATTTCCACTATATTCATTTTTTTAAATTTTCTTCAGCATCTGGTTTTCTTGAATATAAAGGTAGTAGTTTTTCAGGGTCAATAAGACTAGTTTCAAATGATTCAAAATTATCTTCAAAAAAATTTATTATATCAATTCCATTTATAAAACTTTTAAAAATTTTTATTTTGTTCAGCTTATTATCTTTGATTGATTCAATATCATCAATTGTTAAAAATGTGTAAGGTAGAATTTTTTCATCATTGTATATGATTTTTTGTATTTCTTCAAATGATATATCTTCAATTTGGGGATTTAAAAATATTTTCAGAGTTTTTTCCGGATCATTGAATGTATATTTACTAAAATAATAGCGATTTTTTTTCCCAAAAATAATTGAGTAGATAACAATCTTTGTAGAAATATCTGGCAAAATTTCAATCATATGAAAATATAATGAGAATGCAAAAAGTGAAATTGTCGGAACAGGAAGTATTAGAGTCTTTGATTTAAAAAATAATCCTTTAATTAATGAGTGTGAAATCCTAATTCCAGTAAAAGATCCAGGTCCGGTCCCACATAAAGCGTAATCAATACTAGTAGTTTTAACATCAAGAGTTTTTAATGTACTATCTAACAATAATAATATATGTCTGGTATGATCAAGATGAGTATTTGAATTGAATGTTGCCCATCTGTCATTCGATTTTAAACAGACATGACAATTTTGAGTCGAAGAATCTATAACTAAAGTGTTCATAATTAGAATTATTAATATTAAATATTATTAATTTTTATAATCATTTTAAGTGGCTCAAATCAAATCCAGGAATATAAAGTTTTTTTTCAATAAAGTCAGTTAGTTTGGTTACAATATATATAAATATAAGATAAACCACTCCAATAAAGATATATATTTCAATATTCATATATGTTTTAGAGGCAAAATTTTTTGCTATGTAGAATAATTCGGGAAGTCCTATTGTATATGCAACAGAGGTGTATTGAATTAAATACACAATTTCATTTGAAAGAGCTGGTATAGCAAATCTAAATGCCTGAGGAAATATAATAAGACGAATGGCATCCCATTTATTAAGTCAATTGAATAAGCTGCTTCGATCTGTTCTTTCGAAATAGCAAGAAATCCACCTTTTAAATATTCAGCCTGATATGCTGAAGAGTTTATTATAAAAGCTATAATGGATGCTGTCAGTGGTGATAATTTTATATTTATACCCGGAAGACCAAAATATATTAAAAAAAGTTGCACCATCATTGGCGTGCCACGAATTAATGTTATAAATGAAATGGATAAATTCCTGAAAAATTTATTACCATATAAAACACCAACAACTAAAAATATTGCAGCAATAAAGCCAATTACAGCCGAAAGAATTGTCAATTGTAGTGTTATACCAAGACCTTTTAGTAAAGCTGGTATATATTGAATTAATTTTGAAAAAAATATCATAAATCTATCCTATTTTTTTTCGGTTTCTCCATAAAGTTCGCTAATTTTGCTTAAAAACTCCCTTGTTCTAGGATGAGTAGCACTGGAAAATAATTGAACAGGTGGTCCCTGCTCGATAATTTTTCCTTTTTCCATAAAAATAACTTCATTTGCAACAGATTTAGCGAAACCCATCTCATGAGTAACACATATCATTGTCATTCCATCCTTAGCAAGATTTTGCATTACCTGAAGAACTTCTCCGATAAGCTCCGGATCAAGGGCGCTTGTTGGCTCATCAAATAAAATTAAAAGTGGATCCATTGCCAGTGCTCTTGCAATACCAACTCTCTGTTTTTGTCCACCAGAAAGCTGGGCAGGATATTTATCTTTATGATCAGCAAGACCAACTCTTGACAATTCATTTAATGCCTTTTTGTATGCATCGGCTTTATTGATTTTTTTTACTTTTATCAAACCAAGAGCGACATTGTCTATGGCAGAAAGATGATTAAAAAGTGCAAAATGTTGAAATACCATTCCAATTTTTTGTCTTATAGATGGAATCTTAGAATGAGGTAAAGATGTTATTTCAACATTTTGTAGATATATTTTACCTTTATCTGGTGGGTTGAGAAGATTTATACATCGCAATAAAGTAGATTTACCGGTTCCAGAAGGACCTACAATAACTTTTACATCTCCTTTGTTTAACTGGAATGAAACACCATTGAGAATTTTCTGGTTCCCAAATGACTTTTCAATATTTTCAACTATCAAAAGATTCTGGTTCATCTATAATTCCTTATTATATCTTAATAAAATTTTTATAATTAAAATTCAATTGAAATCTTAAAGTTTGATGGTTCATGTAGTTTCCTTATCTGTTACAAAGCCAGGAATTTCATATTTTTTAGAAAGAGTTTTTAGTGAGTATGAGAAAATTTCAAATAAAATAAAATAGAGTAGGGCACATAATAAAAATATTGCGAAGGGGTTTAATGTGGCTGTAACATTACCCCCTGTTATACTCTGTGTTAATGGCTGATTTAGTATATCTCTACCTGCTTTAAGTATTTCAACAAGACCAACGGCATATGCTAAAGGAGTGTCTTTTAATACTATGGTAAATTCATTTGTAAATCCAGGTAAAGATAACCTGAATGCCTGAGGTATTATAATCAAAATAAATGTTCTTACTCTGGATAGACCAAGTGATAAACCTGCTTCTGTTTGTTCAGAAGTTATTGAAAGAACTGCTCCTCTATAGATTTGAGACTGATATGCAGAAGATCTAAGACCTAAAGCTAAAGCAGCAGATAAAAAAGGACCAAGATTCAAATATTTTCCAAGTCCAAAATAGAATATAAAAATAACAATTAAAGGAGGTGTACCTTTAAGAACCCATTCATATGCAAAAACAATTTTTTTAACAAATTTATTACTATAAATTCTTAAAAAAGTAATGCTGATACCAACTATCATACCTATAAAAATTGATGCAAATGTCAGAAAAATTGCTGTTAATGTTGCATTTAAAAGAAGTGGTAGATTATTAAATATAAAGAAAAAATTATTGATAAATTCAGCCATTTTTTTAGCCTTATTTTTTTTACCTTATAAAGAATTAAAATATAAAATTATAATATATCAACATAATATATCAACGAAAAAAATAAATCAATGAAAATATAATATATGAATGATAAGCATGAAGAAAAAAATATTCTTCATGCTTATCTACAAAAACTAAGTTCAAATGCTCTTTTGTGAAAATATTTTTATTTCTATTAAAAATATTTTTTAATTAGTTCAAGCCATTCATTTGATTTAAGTAATTCTTCAATTATTTTATTGACCTTTTCAATAAGTTTTGAACCTTTAGGAAATGCTATACCATAACTTTCATTGCTTTCAATAGTGAAAATTACTTTAACTGGTTTTAGCTTTTCATAACCTTTTGCGGCAGAATCATCTATAATAACGCAATCAACATTACCATTTAAAAGCTCCTGAACTGCATTAATATTATTATCAAATCTAATTAGTTGAGAATCATTCATCAAGCCTTTCTGGATGAAATTTTCATCAATATAAGCTTCACCGGTTGTACCTCTTTGAACTCCAATTTTTAATTTTGCAAGTTCTTCTTCTGAATTTATTGCTAAAGATGAATCCTGTTTAACTATAATAGATTGATTTGCAGTGTAATAAGGTATGGAAAAATCTACAATCTGTTTTCTTTCATCAGTAATTGTCATAGCAGCAATAACCATATCAAACTTATTATTCTGCAAAGATGGAATAAGTGAATCAAAATCTATATCACTAATTTCAATCTTTTTGCCAAGTTTGGTAGCGATATATCTTGCTATATCCATATCTATCCCTAAGAATTGATCACCATCTTTGTATTCGAAAGGTGGATATTCCGCATTGGTTCCAACTTTTAAGATATTTGCTTCTTTTTTACAGCCAAAAAAGGCAATCATTAGAAAGAAAAAAATAGTGAGTAAAATCAAAATCTTGTTTTTCATAATCTTTTCTCCTTTTATCAAAATTTATAAAATAAAATGTAACTGATTAAATTTTATAAAATAATTTATAATTGTCAATGAATTTTAATATTTATGCTAAAGTAATTTGCTTAAAAAGTATAAAGATAAAATCCTTTACTTTAAAATTTACTATGTTAATTAAAAAAGGCAGATATAACAATTAAGGAGAGGCGTGATAATGGCTAAGAAAAGAATTATAATAATGGGAGCTGCTGGAAGAGATTTTCACAATTTTAATGTTCTTTATAGAGATAATCCTGATTATGAAGTTGTATGCTTTACAGCAACTCAGATTCCAGATATCGCAGGAAGAAAATATCCGGCATCACTAGCTGGAAAATTATATCCAGATGGTATTCCAATTGAAGATGAAAAAGATCTTATTGATCTTGTTAAAAAACATAATATTGATGAAGTGGTTTTTTCTTATTCAGATGTTCAACATGAGTATGTTATGCATCATGCATCAAGGG